>NZ_AOIG01000029.1:0-90217 GCF_000346635.1 Paenibacillus shenyangensis | reverse complement strand
CGGGTTTTAAAACACGCCCTAGTTAATAATAACATTAAAAATAAAAGTGATATGGTTGAAGCAGCTGCCACTCTTAATGACCGCATAAACAATATTCACACTTTAATAGCAGAAGCTAACGAAATCACTACTCAACTTCAGTTAGTAAATAAAACTATTGATACTTATAAACGACTAAAACCAATCCACGATGAATATCAAACAGCTGGCGTTAGAAAATTGATGCTTAAAAAGAAATATAACGTAGAATTGGCTACGTTCGAGAAGGCTCAACTTCAACTTAGCAAATGGAAGATCAATGAGAATAATTTTGATATTTATAAAGATAGACAACACAGCTATGAACATAATAGTTACAAACTCAATGAGAAACTAAATAGTACACAGCAGGAGTTATACCAGCTTCGAGATATTCAAAAGACTGTTGAACATCGCAATCATATGAATGTTCTTAACCGGGACAATATTGACAGATCAGTCGATAAAAATACTAGAATATAAAATTTAGTAACTATTGATAATATAAAATTAATAATATCCCATTTTTTTTGAATTACATCCAACGTGAAGGGTGAGGTGTTTTGCAAAAAGGCATTAATAGCAATAATCATAAGTAAGCTTTATAAAGCTGAATAAGAAATAGAGTGAGTAATTATAGGGGGCGTTCATACAATGGATTATATTAATGTGATGCTCGTTGAAGACGATCCCATTTGGATGGATTGTATAAAAGAGTACCTTGAAAAACATAATGACATTAAATTAGTTCACTGTGCCAAAAGCTACAAAGAAGCAATTGCATCTTATAAAGAACAAAAAGTTGCTGTAGCTTTAATAGATGTTATGCTTACTCCGAATTGTTGCGACGGATTTAAAGCAGCGTGTGAGCTGAAGAAGTTAGGATTAACTAATATCATCATGCTCACTGATCTGGACGATAAGGATATTGTTTTAGAAGCTTTTGATAATGGAGCTATTAACTATATTAAAAAATCATTGTATGCGGATCTCCCCAATGCGATACGTGCTGCTCAACTCAAGCAGGTAAGCATACATCCGGATATATGCCATATTCTAATTTCGGAATTAAAGAAAGAAAGGAAGCTAAGGTACGTTCTAACTCCAATAGAACGGAAAGTATATGATTTAAGAGAAAAAGGTATGAATCGCAACGAGATAGCAAAAGCTCTTTTTAAATCAGAAGAAACAGTAAAGAAACAGATAAAGCAAATCCAAGTTAAGATTAATAGTTAATAAGAAATATATAATATAGGTTGGATAGCCCTTCAGATAGGAGACGCTATTCAGCCGTTTTTGCATATAATCAGGAAATACATGAGGATGGAACTTTGAATGTAACTTGGCATATAATTACAATAAGAAAATAGAAGTTTGTAATTGCTATTAACAAAACTATTAAATCCATTTAGAGTTATAAGCATTATTTTTAACGTTCTTAGTGTCTAATACATAATAAAGGTTCTAGATCAGGTTAGAGGCTTTCATCATTGTAACCAAAATTTAGATTTATATAGAAGAGTTTTTGATATGATAGGTGATTTGATTTTAAATAAAAGATCATTATGAGACTATTTTGAAGAATGACTTTTTGCTTTGATGTTTTAGACATAGAAAAAAGCCGCTCAAGATTGAACGGCTTTCTATATTTGAACAAATCATTTGTAAATCTTAGTAGGATCAATCGCGTGTATTTTACCAAAACCATTTCCAAGGTCTTCAATCCAATAGTTATCTCGTAGGTCAATTGCTTTTACTTTTTTCAAACGTTCTTCCATTGGCACATCAGAGAATGGATTAGCAAGTTTATCGCTTGTCAATAGATTCTTTCTCACTCTGACAATACTTTTCATAAACAGACCTCCTCTCATAATGTAAGAATACCATAGATCTTTGAAAAAAGCGAACATATGATCTAAATTTTTTTGAGTAGCTGCTGTATCTTATTCTCAGCAACTTGTCTATCTGCATAAGTGCCGAATGCAGCTGAAATTCGTGTAGAGCGGCCAGAACTAAAAGTCAGCTTTTGTCCAGTACTTTTCCAAAATCCATTATCTTGGAGTAAAGTAATTGTAAATCTTGCTGTATCATTTTGGCGAGACCAAATTTCACTATCAGGAAGTTTTTCATAATACCAATCAAGATGTTCGTCCAATTTCCCTAAATCGTTCATTAATGCAAGAACAGTTTGATAGCGATTAGCTGGATCAAGTTCAAGGGCTTTTTTAACAATTCCACGTAATTTACGTGGAATATGAGGTAGAAATCTTTCTCTATTTGGAAAATTTCCATTGAGTATATCGGCTCTAGTTGATATTTGTCTTTGCTCTTCAAATATTTCGTTTCCGTTACACATACGATACAAAGTTAAACCCGCCTGATATACATCATGTTGAACAGTTAATGGAATCCCTTTTAGAGATTCAGGGGCTTGGTGAGCAAGGTATAAAGCCGAAGGGCGTGAAAAGCCTGATAAATCAATGTAGTTAGTTAGTCCAAAATCAGTTAATACGGCCTGACTAGAATCGTTGATAAGTATGTTTGTAGGCTTAACATCAAAGTGGATTAAACCGCGAGTATGAATATAATGAATACCGCTTAAAAAATCCAGAGCATATTTTATAACTTCTCTAGCTCTAAGATATCTTGTATTGATAAGTTTGTTTAGTGAACCTTGTGAGTAATAAGGCATCGACATATAAATGTTATCATCATCTTGACTAGCAAAGTTGATTACCATCACATTTGGATGCCTGCTACTATACAAAAGTTTTGATTCTTGAAAGTACTTATTTTGATCTGTAAATGTTGCTTTTGGAACGACTTTTACAACTATTTCTGAATCTAATTGTGGGTCATATGCAAGAAAAGCCTGGGAGTTAGCACCTTCGCCTCCAATTTCTTCTCCCAAACTTAAAGAGAGATTAGTTAATATTTCACGAATAGTAGCTGGAGTTGTCATATTCTATTGCCCTCCAAGTTCTGCAGCAACAAGAGAAACTAGAATACTTTCTCTCTTTTCTTTTGCAGAAGCTAGTAATCCTTCTATTTCAATCAAATCATTGTCACCTGTAATAAAACTTTTGATTGATTCCATGCTTTCATTAAGTCTGGAAGAGATGCTTGTAAGCCTACCTAAAAAATACATTTTTACATTGCAACTTGCCAATAATTCTTGAACGACGCCTTCTAAGTAAGTTCTATTAATATCAGGATTTTTAGCCGTTCCTTCTGGGATTCTTATGCCAGCATATTCAATCTGATACATATTAAAAAGGGAAATGAGATTTATTCGAACATACGCTAATTTTTCAGGAGTATGCAGAGCTTTAGGCACAATTAAACTATCGATAGCCACGATATCGACATTTTCATTGTTTTTTTCGGAAACGCAGTAAAAAATTTCATTTGGAGAAACTCTTAGACCAATAGCTTTCAATTGTATTCACTCTCCTTGTTTGTTTATTGTACGATAAATCTACAAGGAAAGGAACTGAGTTGCCTATCGGTGCTTTTTGTTTAGAGTACAAGACCTTAGAAAGTCAAAATAATTTACGACCTGACAAGAATGAAGATAGAAGTTATAAATTCTGTATATGCTTAAAAGTATACAATAATTTGTCCTGGATCTTTTCGGCATTCTTTATTGTTTATATAGAATAGCACATAAAAAACGTGGCAGGAAAAACATATATACATATACAAAAAATCTGACTTATCACAAAAATAATTGATCTTTTTTTTATTAATGGTTATATTTGTATAAATATGTTTTGTTAAAAATTGATTATTTTTATTTAGGAATCGTTCGATCTTTAGAATTGGGAATCGCTATATTTAATATTCATTTACGAATTTGATAGTTAAAAAGGAGTGAACTACTTAATGTCAGGATTATCAATTTCTAGAAAATTAAAAAATTATATAGATGACAACAATCTTAGTATCTCAGCATTTGGTGACCTCTGTAATGTTAATAGAGGAATACTTAGTGCAGTTATAAATGGCAGCAAAGTAATAAGCCCTGATCAATTAGATAAAGTCACGGCTGCCATGCAACTTAATGAAGGTTCTCTTTATTCTCAATATATAGAAGAGTATTTAGAGACAACAGCTCCAGACTGGAGAAGAATTAAGCGATTTTTAGTTCGATCTGCTGAAACTGATCAGCTGGAATGTGTTGAGCAAGTAGTCAATCTCGTCAGTGACGATCTATTATATTCAGAACTCCTATTTGAATTAGCTGAAGAGTTGTTGAAATCTGATTTAAAAGAAGCAGCTATCATTCTTTATGAGAACGTAGCCATAAACGAAAAGAGACAGCATTCCGAACGATTAGCACTATGCCGGTATAGACTATTTGTAGTAAAACAAGGGAACGATCAGGAAGAAAATTATAGACTAGCAATCACATTTGAAGAATATGTAGACAAACTGGATACGCTGGATCAGTTAGATGCCCTAAGAGATTTAGCCAATGTGTATCGTTCTATGCGTAAATGGGATAGAGTAGAGCGGATTGCGCTGCAGCTCAGAGAGAAGGCTGCTTTCCAGTATCAACTGCAGCCTAAACTCTCAGATCACCAGCTCATGAGACCGTTGTTTGTCTACATATCTTATTCTTACTTACTTTTAGGTGGCGCTTACGAATACAAGAAGGACTATTCAAAAGCATTAAGGTACCTGAATCAATCCGGCGATGTTAGTTGGGTACGGGAAGAAGATGAAGAAGCCCAAATATGGAAAGAAAGATTCCAAAATTGGGCTGTTGTGAACAGCTATGTTCCACGCTTATTATCTGGAGAAGAAGAAGTATTAAATGACTATTCCGAATATATAGATGAGCATAAAGATGAATTGTCCATGTTTTTATTAAATGCGGCAGAAGCAGCCAATCAATATGGATTTAATATTGATCACATATTAGAGAAGTACAGAGATGAACTTGCAGAAATCGAACAATCTTCTCAGAACATTAAAGTATACACGGAGCAGATCAGTTTAGAACGTTATAGTAGTCTTTCATATGAATTAGCAGAGTACTATTTTAGTAAAGGAAACTATGAATTAGGATACAGCCGACTACTCATAAGCCTAAAACAGTCCTATATTCTTAATGATAAGAAATATATAATTAAAAACGTAGGACTGTTTGAAAAGGTTAGGCAGCAAGCTAGTACTGAGGTAATGGAAAACTACCAAAATATGATTAATGAGGTGTATCGAAATGAAAAATAATATTAAAAAAGCATTATTAATAGTAGGCGTATCCTTACTGATTGGAACAGGTTTGGTCAATACAGGAGCCGGTACACATGCCGGATCACCTGGTACAATTACGACTACAGGCATACATGGTGGAGCATAAGAAAAAAGACCCTCAGTCGAGGGTCCCTTTTTTTTGTGATGAAAAAAACACGTAACTCCAGAATTAAGTATAAAACACTGATAGAACAATGGGTTAGCGATAAAAAGCTAACCCGTTTTTATGTATCAGGGGTAAAAATTTAACCCTACTTTGCTTTAACTAAACAAAGTATGCTCTAATTGTTCCTATTATTCGCAAACGAATTAATAAGTGCGAGAAAATTATTCTTAGTTTGGTCATCTAGTTTATCCAAAGAATCAATCAAAGGAGTGATGCTTTTCAATGTTGGTATGATGTTCGAAGACAAAAGCAGCTGCAGGAACGATACCTCACTGTCTGTTAAAGACTCTATTATACCCAGCAGCTGGCTTCCATGATCCGCATAGCTGGGAATGATCTCTGGTGGCAAAACATCAGAAAAGCTGATCTTTAAGACAGTGCAAATCTTTAAAAGGTTCTCAACGCTTGTAGCACGGCCGTTCTCGATTTGAGAAATTGTACTTTGGGATGTATCTGATAACTTCCCTAAAGTGGTTGTACTCATATTTAAAGCTTTGCGATGGTATTTCACTTTTTCTCCAATATATGCGTTTAGGTTATCCATTATTTTCACACACCATTGTTTTTACATAAGCATACCAAAAAAAGATAGTGGAATCCTTAGTAGATACTTTTTATTCGTATTCGAATAAAAAGTATTGATTAAATATTCGTATACGAATATAATGTGTTCAAGGAGGTGCACCACATACACAAGATTGAGAGCAAAAGAAGAGAAAAGGGTTGGACACAGCAAAAACTCTCGCAGGTATCCGGAGTGTCTCAACCAACAATTTCCCAAATCGAGAATGGGAAACGGCATTATCCAAGCCATGACAGTATTAGAAGGCTGGCAAAAGCACTAGGGGTTGAGGTTGAGGAACTCGACGAAGAAAACGAGAGTTTGATTAGTCTATAAACTTGAGCAACATTGTACTGTTACGAGTTACACATGGAAGGAAATAAAGGAGTGATGGAATGTCTGACTTAGGCGGCGATGCTGGATACCTTGTTACCAGGAGCGCGATAGATCTATCAAGGGAAACGGCCAAAATGACTAACGAAGCTGTAAAAGCAATGTTAGTAGTTATGATTGATAAGGCAAAAGAACAAGGAAATAAACCGGGCGAAAAGTCCCTAATAAAGCTTTTAAAAAGTAACGACGAAATCAAAATGTTTGATATTCATCAGCACCAATTAAAAGAATTTGCTGAAAAGGCTAAAAAGTTTGGAATTGCTTATGCAGTTATTGAAGACGATGGAAGGCACTCAGTCTTCTACAAGCTGGGTGACGAAGCTCGTGTGAAGATGGTAATTGAAAACCTTATAAACAGAAGCATTACAGAACAAGGCGATCCAGCTAAGCAAGATAAGGGGTACGAAATTGTAGGCGATTCTCAAATTAAAGTGCCCGATGCTGTGTTGGATGTAAGTAATCCAATAGAAAGAAAGCTGGCAGAAGAACAAGGGATAGATGTTGAAGCTATCATCACTCAGAATGAACGTCAGCAGCTTGACTATGAAGTCACTGGTGAATCTTCTATTAAAGTATATAATGCAGAGCTAGACTTAGATGATCCTGTACAGCGTAAATTAGCAGGTCAAGAAGGGATAAAGGTTGAAGAAGTTCTTCAATCATCAAAACAGCCTGCAGAACAGAAGTTTACGAGTGATAAAAATTCTATTAACAACGAAAATTCAACATTAGAACAAAAAGAGCGTTTGCTACAGGAAGCAATGGAAGACATACAAATGTCGTATTACACCCCCGTGACTTATAACCAAATAAGTAAAGAGGAAAAAGGTAGTGCTACGAAATATGTATATGAAATGACTCCAGAAGGGGAACCGACAGTTGAAACTACTATCACTGTTGACCCCGAAGCATTTCAAAGAAGAACTCGCATTTTTATTGATGAACCCTTGGATAAAGAGGGGGCACAGAACTATCAAAGAGCTGTTGACTTGGCTAGAGAAGCAGGAGAAATATCGTTAGCCAAAATACGTGAAGAGATTAATGTAGGCGTAGGAGAGGCTAATTCTATTATTCGCAGGATGGAGCATGAAGGTCTTATCAGTGATACTGACAATAGTAAAGTCCGTCCGTATATAGCTGGTGACTTAACCAAAGCTCCAGAAGTTAGCACACCGACTCCAGAACAAAATGTTACACCTATTGTGGAATTTTTACGTCGCAATCGTGATCGCAATGCGGCTAGCGTAGATGAACCAATCTCTTCTAATGAAGCTGCAAAAGATACTCCAACGCAGCAAGGAACTTATGAACAACTGGAAGGAACCAAAATAAGAGTGCCTTCTGTCACACTGGATATGAATAAGCCTGAACACCGTCAATTGGCTGAAAGCTATGGGATCAAAGTGAACGAGATTGATTTTAAAAGAGACATGTATGAAGAACGCAAGGATACTGCAGAACGTGAATCTTTGTCTGAAAGAATTGGAGAGCAGGTAAAAGGATCAGATCGCGATAATCAGGCTACTCAGGTGCCTAATATGCTGCATGACATGCACCAACGTGTAGAAGGACGCAAAAGCCTTGAGGAAAGACGCAGTCAAATACGACCTTTGGTAGCTGCTCAACAAGCTCCGCCAGCAAAAAATAAGAATAGGGAGGTAGGGGGGCGGTAATCTTTAATGAATTAATTAGTTTAGGTAAGGAGCGCGGTAATGACAGAACAAGAAAAGCGCAAAAAGCAAAATAGGAACTTTCTTATAACGTGTGCTGTCGTGTACGTCTGCGTTGCTTTCATTACAATTCATGCTTATGCAGCTTTTGAAAAGACAGGTGAACCGTTTGAGATCGAAAATATTCATTTCGATGAACTAACGACAGCAACCCAACACAGCATTATAGAAAACATTATTGTATTCCCGAGCCCTGAAACACGGCAGTTTCTATTTGTAGAGCTGGTAGCGATATTTATTTATGCATTATACAAAATTACCTCTCAAAAAAACCTAATGCCAGGAAAGGAACATGGTACTGCTAAGTTTGGGGGCAGTAGCGAAAGGAACAAATTAAGAAACAAAGATCCACAGAATAACATGATCCTTACGCAGACAGAACGTCTTAGTTTGGATGGAAAGCAATCGAAACGCAATCTTAATTTGCTGGTAATGGGTGGATCAGGTACAGGTAAAAGTAGATTTTTGGTAAAACCAAATATCCTACAGGCTAATACCAGTTTCGTCATTACAGATCCGAAAGGGGAACTTTTACAAGAAACTGGCTATGCGCTAAAAAATCAAGGCTATAAGATTAAGGTCTTTAATCTAATCAATATGGCTATAAGCAGTGGATACAACCCTTTTGCTTACATTCGTCAGGAGAAAGACGTACTTAAAGTCATTAATGCTCTGATGAAGAACACAAGTGGTAACAAAAGCGGAGGTGATCCATTCTGGGAGTCAGCTGAAAAAGCGTTATTACTGTCTATATTCTTCTATATCTTTTATGAGCTACCAACACATGAGCATAATATTCCAACAGTTTTTACTATGTTAAGGCTCATTGAGATTCGCGAGGATCAAGAGGATTTTAAAAGCGAGTTTGATTTCTTGTTTGAATTGTTGCGACAAGAAAAACCTAATCATATTGCTTTGAAACAATATGACGTTTTTAAAATGGCATCAGGAAAGACCGCTAAAAGTATTCTCATATCTGCAGGTGTAAGACTGGCACCATTTGGGATCGAGGAAGTAGAAAAGCTATTGTCCCAGGATGAACTTGAATTAGCAACGTTAGGAGATGAAAAAACAGCTTTATTCGTGATTATTCCAGATGGGGATACTACGTTCAACTTTATTGCTGCGATGATGTATACGCAGCTATTCGATACATTGCTGTATCAAGCAGACTTTGTACATGGTGGCCGTCTGCCAATCCATGTGAAATGCTGGCTGGATGAATTTGCTAACATCGGTCAAATCCCTGATTTTGAAAAATTGATCGCTACCGTACGAAGTCGTGAAATATCAGTTGCACCCATCGTACAGGCTATGACGCAGTTAAAATCTCTGTATAAGGATAGTTGGGAAACTATTATGGGGAACTGTGATAGCGTTCTATTCTTAGGTGGTCAGGAACGCGCGACATTAGAATGGGTTAGCAAAGGGCTTGGCAAAAAAACCATCGATATAAAGAATACAAGCCGATCAAGAGGGAAAAGCGGTTCTTCCAGTGTGAGTTATTCAACGATGGGAAGAGAACTTATGACGGTAGACGAACTTGCACAAATGCCAAACTCGAAATGTATTCTCTTTGTACGCGGATTCAGCGCATTTTACAGCGATAAGTACAATCTACTAAAACATCCTAATTATAAGTTGCTGTTTGAAGCAAATGAGGGGAATCGTTTTGATTATTCAATGCTGCATGACGATCATGTGGAAACAGAAGACGATGAAATAGCCAAAGCAGTAAATATGAGAGTGCCTGACGTACTCTTGAACGAGCGAATCGATGAAGTAAAAATCGTTGATATTAAAAAGCTGGATGAAATAGAAGATCAAATAAAATCAATAATTTAAATTTCTATTTAAGAGGAGACTATTAATTTATGAAAAACCAACAACAAAACATTGCAACAAATCAAATTGAAATGAAAGAAGGTACTTCTACTATGACAACTATTAAAACTAAGGTAGTTCAATTCTTCAAAAATCCGCTGACAGTTCGAGTAATGGCTATGGCTGCCTTTTTGACAATCTTCACAGCGACTCATGTTTATGCAGCTGGTGGCGGTGATGCGGGGATGGCAGAGTTCGATAAAGTAATTGGTACGATTGCAAAGTGGGCTGGACGGATCGGACTGGTCGTTGCTTTCTTTGGTGGTATTCAAACAGCACTTGGCTTCAAGAATGATGATGCAGATGCAAAGATTAGAGGAATGCAGACACTAGCTGCTGGCTTCCTGGTATTCGGTCTCTCGAAGTCCCTTAGTCTGTTTGGACTGGAAGGATAATATAGACGACAGGGGGCGCTTACAGTTAGCCCCCCTATTTTATTGAGGTAGGTGGTGAAATAGTTGGCTTCTCCAGTAGATGATATACAAGAAGCATTTGACGGGTTTGCAGGGATCATTACAGAAGTGACCAGTCTAGTTACGCAGGGGCCGAGTGACTATCCAGGCGTATACTCTGTTATTAGTGAGATACATCAAGGCGTTTTACCTATCGGCTATAGTCTCCTGACATTGTATTTCTTACTTGATTTCATGAGTAAATCAATGAATTTTCAATTCTTTAGATTCGAAACAGTTGTATCCTGCATGCTGAAACTTGTTCTGGCTAAGGTAATTATGGAACATGCGATGGGAATTCTTGATTTAATATTCGGCTTATCTTCCCATATTGCCAATCTTGTTGGAACGGTAGGATCTAATCCCACGCTTTATAAAATCGACTTTTCAGCAATGAAAGCAGAATACGACAAAATGGGTTGGTTCGATCAGAAAATGTACGATTTTAAACAAATGCCTTTTATATGGATCTTGCAAGGAATCAAAATCGTTATTATGGTGATTGTTTTTGGTCGACTGTTTCAACTACTCATATATACAGCGATCTCTCCGATCCCCATTGCAAAGTTTATCCATGATGGATTAGTAGATAGAGGGCGAAGATTCCTGTTCGATTATGCAGCGGTGTGCTTACAAGGTGTGATTATCATAATAGGATGCATCATCTATATAGCCATCATAGCAAACGTGAATTTTGGATTCTTCACAGGAGAAGGCAGCAATGTTGAACTTTGGAAAGGTATGCTGGCAGCTGTTATCCTGCTATTGGTTGTGATTAAATCCGGTTCATGGTCTAAAAAACTGGTTGGTGATTGATTCTATATACAGAAAAAGCACCGGCAACCAAGCAACACCCACATAAATGTATACAAATGGAGGGCATATGATAGAAGTTAGAATTCAAAAGGAAATAAGGACGTACAAAGAAAAACTGTTCTTTGGGCTGACGCTTAGACAGCTTCTATGCACGATTATAGCCTTTGCGATCAATATTCCGCTTTATTGGTATGGAAGAGATATTGTAGGGGCAGATACGGCAAGCTGGATAGCTATTCTTATTGCAATGCCTATATTTCTCATTGGCTATTTTAATTACAACGGAATGACATTTGAGCAGTTCCTGAAAACTGTGATTCAGCAAGAGCTGGTTTACCCCCAAAAAAGAAAATACCAGACGGCCAACTTATTCGAAGTATTGATCAAGGCTAGCAAGAAAGAGGAGGGGAAAAAGCGTGCTATTTTTAAAACCAAAAAAGGCAAAAAAGAAAGTCAGAATTCCTAAGTCCTCACAGCAATCGATCCCTTACTCAAGTATTACTGATGACGGAATTATGAAGCACGGAAAAGACCGATTCTCCAAAGTCTTCTCATACATCGACATCAATTACCAAGTAGGGAAGCAGGATGATCAGGAAGAGGTATTTTCTCATTATTGCCAGTTCTTAAACTCCTTTGACTCTAATATGAACTTACAGGTATCTATAGAAAATAAGAATATCAATAGAGGTGAACTGGAGAAGAAAATCATAGTTGAAAATAAAGATGATTTCATGAGTCCTTTCCGAGAAGAATACAACACCATGATCAAGGACAAAATATCGGGCGGAAAGAATGAAATCCAAAAAGAAAAGTATGTAACTATTAATATTGAATCTATTTCTGTAGAGGAAGCCCGTAATACTTTTACTCGTTTAGAGCGTGAAACTCAAGCCATCTTTAAGAAGATGGGAAGTTCAATTACCGGATTAAATGCAGCTGCAAGATTGGAGCAGCTACATGACGTTTATCGAATGGGGCAAGAAGGGCATTTCCGGTATGAACCGACAGAAACCAAAAGAAAGGGACTTATCACTAAAGATCTTATCGCAGCCGACTCATTAACCTTTAAAAGAGACCATATGATTATCGGTAATAAGTATGCCAGGGCTATTTATATTAAAGATTTACCTACTTTCCTGAATGATAAGTTTTTAAGTGAAGTTACCGATTTTAGTTTCAATATGCTGCTTACTATGAATATTAAATCGGTCGATTCCCATAAAGCCTTGCGTCTTGTCAAAAAGCAAATTACAGGTATGGAAGCGAACAAAATTGAGTATCAGAAAAAAAGTGTGAAAAACGGCTATTTGGAAGCATTTATCCCCCATGAGTTGAGACACTCGTTAGCTGAAGCAAACGAATTACTGGATGATCTAATCAACAAAAACCAAAAAATGTTTGTTACTAATGTTGTGATCGTCCATTTTGCAGACACATTAGAAGGACTCGATAAAGATACAAAAGAAATTTCTGCTGTAGGTAATAAATTTTTATGTCAGGTTGGAACACTACATTACCAACAGGAAGACGCATTAAATTCATGTTTGCCGTTTGGCCTGAATTTGCTTAACATTTCCCGAACCCTTACTACAGAAAGTACAGCAATTTTCATGCCATTCACAAATCAAGAGTTGTTCCAGGAAGGCGGTATGTACTACGGGCTTAATGCAGTATCCAGAAAGTTGATCATGTTTAGCCGGTTATCCCTACAAACCCCTAACGGATTTATATTAGGAACACCGGGATCGGGTAAGAGTTTTGCTGCAAAACGTGAAATGGCTAATGTGCTATTAAATACTGAAGACGATGTTATTATCATCGATCCAGAGCGCGAATACACGAGGCTTGTAAATAACTTTAAAGGCGAGGTTATTCATATCTCTGCAGGATCTAAAAACTATATTAATCCTTTGGATATGACTATGGATTATGCGGATGATGATGATCCGCTCATGCTGAAATCTGATTTTGTATTGTCGCTATGTGAAGTAATCGTAGGTGGACGTTATGGGTTGAGTCCGAAAGAAAAATCGATTATTGATCGCTGCTTAAAGCTTACGTATCATGAATACCTCAAATCGTTTGATAAGAAGGATATCCCTACGCTGATTGACTTCTATGAAAAGCTAAAGGAACAAGAAGATCCGGAAGCTATGGAAATTGCTACCGCCCTCGAGCTGTACGTTAAAGGCAATTTGTCTGTATTTGCGAACAAGACGAATATTAATATCAACAATCGCTTGGTATGTTTTGATATTAAAGATTTAGGGAAGCAGCTTAAAACAATGGGAATGCTGATTGTTTTAGACCAAGTATGGAATCGCATTACCATGAACAGAAGTAAGGGCAAGAATACATGGATCTATATTGATGAAATCTATCTTTTATTCACAAACGAATACTCTGCTTCATTCTTATATGAACTCTGGAAACGTGCAAGAAAGTGGGGAGGTATTCCAACCGGCATTACCCAGAATGTAGAGGACTTGCTGAAATCTGATCTTGCCCGAACAATGCTCTCAAATTCAATGTTCCTTATGATGCTCAACCAAGCTAAATCGGATCGGAAAGAACTGGCAGCGCTTTTGGATATTTCAGAAACCCAGCTCAGTTACGTTACCAATGCAGATCAAGGACAAGGATTGATGTTTATAGGGAACGGCGAAGGTAAAGGGATCATTCCATTTGAAGATGAGTTCCCGAAAGATACTAAATTGTATGGAATGATGACAACCAAAGTATCCGAAGTCAGACAGGAAGAACTCATGTTAGAGCAGGAGAATACAGCATGAGTGAGCCGACAGGAACATCCAAGCCAACTATAAGCTATCTGAAGCCTGCATTAAATAAAAAGCTGAAACTAAATAGAACTCTATCAACGAACCCCTCTTCACATGTCAGGGGGGGTCGTTCCTTACTAAAAGAGCATATAAAGCAAGAAACTCGACAACGTTTAAAAACAATGCCACGCGAACATGCTAAACGTGGTTTAAGGCACACAGCGAGAGCTGTAGATCATTTTGATCAGGAAGAAAGCCATGAGAGTATTCAGTCTCTTGAATTGGCACGAGAGGGAACTAAGAAAGCCAGAAACACATTTGTTACCGCTAAAAAAGCCAGTAACAGAATTAAAGAGACAGGACGCTCTATTCGTACTAGAAAAGAGCCTAGAAGCTTTTCTGCAAGAAAGTCGAGTAGCACTAAAACTCAAAATACTGCAGTACCTACATCAAGTAAAATCAAGATGTTAACTCACCGATCGAGCCCTAAAAATAAGTATTCTGCTGCATTGAAGGGAAAGGCAGCTGTCAAGAAGTCTATGCAGCTTCCGGCAGTACAGCAGGCTATGAAACAACTTATGAAGCGGCTCATGGCTTCGATAGCGTCTAATCCTAAAGTATGGATAATAGGCGCAGCGGTGGGAGCAGTACTGTTTTTACTACTGATGGTAACCAATAATATTGGTGGAGCAAGTACATCTGCAGCCGGTTCTTTTTTTATGACAGATGAAGACAATGCCAAAAGCTATAAAAATGAGATCCAGCAGTTAAACACTGATTTTCAAAACAAAATAGTTCAACTGAAAAATAGTGGTGGCTATGATGATGTCCGAGTAGAGTACATGAACGAGGATGGAGTAGCACAAGCGAACTGGGTTGAAGTTTTTGCTGTTCTAACTGTTCATTTTGAACAAGATTTGGATTTCACGGATAAACAATCAGTTTATTTGAAAGAGCTGTATAAAGAATTCAATGAAATAAAGACAAGTAAACAAACCTATTATGAAAAAAAGTGTAGACATAAAAATGGAAAAAAAGTCTGCAAGAATGAAAGAAAGAAGCGTTTGATTATAAAGGTGTATTCCTATGATATGGAAGATGTATTCACAAAAATAGGGTTCAATGAAGAGCAAGAAGATTGGGCAAGAAGGTTAGTAACATCTGGCGGCATACAAGAACAATTTCCTGATCTAGTGCAGGAAATTGGTGGAGGTACAACGGGGCCAGCACCTATACCAATAAATCCGGGTGATTACCCTGATATTGAAAATGTGGGAGCAGCCAGACAACAGCTTATTCAGACCGCTCTAACATTAGTCGGAAAGGTAAGCTATTTCTGGGGTGGAAAAAGTGCTCCTGGATGGAACAGTGAATGGGGAAAACCAAAGTTAATCACTGCTCCCGGAAGCGAGAAATCAGGTACAGTACGTCCGTATGGATTAGATTGCAGTGGTTTTATCGATTGGGCTTTTAAAACAGGAGGTTTAGGAAATACAATGTCCGGCGGAGGTACATCTTATCAATGGGGGCGAACTACATCTATCAGCATGAGTGAATTACAGCCCGGCGATCTAGTGTTTAAAAATATCCCTGGAAACGGTGGAATTAATCATATTGGTATTTACATCGGCAGGAATTCTAATAATAACCCGTTGTATGTGCATTGTTCTTCAAGTCATGGCGTGGTAGTGAACAGTTATAAAGGGTTCAAGTATCCAAGGCGACCAATAGCATTTCAATAAATGAAGGTAAGGTGAATTCATGAAATACAAGATATTAACTACTGCAGCAGTGATGTCCATAATTACTGCAACAGTGTCCTTACCGGTCTTTGCTACAGAAGCAAATAGCGGCAATGCTGCCGCTTCAGTTTCTGTTCAAACAGAAACCACGGATAAAGCAAAAGTAGCAACCGAGTCAGAGACCGATTCCAAAACAGAAAATATCCCTAAAGATAAAGTTAAAGATAAAACTCAATCAGACACCGAATCGATTAAGAAAAAGGAACAAGTAAAGCCACCTACTGCTACTTCTAAGCCAGCAACGGTGAAGATTGTACCGAAAGCAGAACAAAAGCCAAAAGACGCAACAGCAGCCAAGAAAGAGCTTGAAAAGAAGAAAAGTCCTGTTGTAACTCCTGCAATTCCTGTTCCATCAGCTCCTATAGTAAAAGAACCAGTTGAAATTATTGCTACTAGATTAGATGCCAGCGCTTTAGTGCCTGAAAATTTTGATAAAACGATCCTGATTAATCTGTTAGGGAGTGAGAGTCAAAATATTGTCGTTCGCTTAGATAAAATCAATGATTACCTGTATTCCGAAGAAATTGAACCAGGACAGTATGAGGTCAGTTTTGTAAATATTGTTGGGGAAAATGCAGCTGATTATAGTATTGATTTTGAAAGAAAAGTGACGATCAGAAAAGGAGAAGTTAATAAACTCAATATGCAAATAAATGAGAAAATGCTTCAAAGCGGAGAGACTGATCCTCCTAAAGAATACGAAGGCGTTTCTCAGGAACATTTAGAAAAAATGTTGAATACCAATACAACTTCTTCAGATGAAAATAAAAGTGTATTAGAAACAGAAGTTGCTAAAGATCCTTTTATAATCGCAGCACCTGCAGAGAAGGAAGTAAGCAAACCTGTAACAATGAGTCCAGCAGCAATAAATATGATTTTATGGGTTGCGATCATATTAGGTGGATCTCTACTATTCTTCTTATATAAAAAAATCAGTTATAAACATGACTATTATGACTGCTGATCAACTAGGAGGTTTTAAAATGTTGGTATTTAACTCGTCGGATATTGATGTACCCAACTATTTAGTTGAAGAACTGGCAGAACACGTGGTGATCCATAGGCTTGTAGATGCTGATGAAATGGAAAACTATGATGATAGAGAGCTGCATATTACAGTAGATGGTCACTATGTTATTCCTAATGTGAAAAAGTGTGAAAATATTGAGCAAGCGAAACAGGTGATCCTTAATCTTTGGGGATTATCTTCAATAGATCAATGATAAACATTAATAGAATGGGGGAAATATGATGGAAGAAAAGTTATTTAAACTGTTGCAAAAGGAAGAAAATTTGCTTAATCGGAAAGCTAAGCTAGAGGATGAAATAAAAAAAGTACAATCTCAGATTAAAGAATTGGAGCATCAACAAAAAGTGCGTGAGATTGAGGACAGTATTGTTGTATTAAGTGGACATGGAATTAACCTGAAAGATGTCATCAAAGAGATCCAAAAGGGGAATTTTGACCATCTTAAACAAGTCGTTACCAGTTCAAATAAACAAGAATCAGAAGAAGTAGGGCATCAATATCAAGGAGCAGGGGCTGTTTAAACTAAAGGAAGGAACTGAGCAGGAAGTTCAGTTCCTTCCTTTAAATAATCTCTTGGAGGAAACCAATGATTTTGAGTTCTTGTGATTTTTGTGAAAGAAAGAATGTATTTATAAGAGAGCACTTTGATAAGTGGGGAGATCATATTTTGAATCAATGCTTTTATGGCTGCGATGATCCCAAAAATATTCCTAATGAACCAGAAGAGACGTTAATAATAAAGTCAGTGGAAAAAGTACACAGTATACTTTGTTACAGTACAGAGTGGAGAATAACATTAAGTGTGAACGGTCGGAGCTGGTGGACAAGATTACAACTTTTGAATGGAGAAACAGAAAGTAGTGTTACAAAAATGATTCAAAAGTGCAGAAATACTAAAGAAGTAGAACGATTGAACAAGCATATAAAGTTCGATTAAAATTTTTAAATTTACACATACATTTACGTATACGTATACGTATACGTAAATGTATATTATAATTTCTTGTATAGATAACTTTATAGTATGCTCAACAGTTACGATCAGCGAATAAAGCGAATTTGTTTATAAAAGCTATTCTGGATATAAATCAAGAGCTGCAGCAGACTCAGCATATACTTAATGAGATCAAAACAGCATTGGAATTAAATAATGAAGCTGCCGATACAAGCCCAGCAACAATAACGAATGTTAATTATCCTTCTGTTCAGCAGGCGAGTACGAACCAAAAGTATCTACTCGATGCCAAGTAATGACTATCATTCTTAAAAGGAGCGTCTTTATGAATATCCCGAAAAGTAAATCTCAACCAGACAAGAATAAGTACCTTCAAGACGTAGAGAACGATACGCGGGTGGAGCTGATTGTTGAGATTATGGATCAGCAATTAATGGAGCATTGGGAAGCAGCTCTAAAACGAAGCATAGAATCTTGGAGGATAAAGGAAATAAAGAACGTAGGGATCAAAATTGCATTCTGGAAACCGTTTGGTCCAAAATTAAGAAATCATGGAATTGAAGATACTGTAGAATTTGGGCTAGAAGAAATGTTGCATAATGCTTGCTCAGAGCCTTTTAGGAAGATATTTTTAAGGTTAGACCAAACCAAGCCAGAATATGCGGCAATAGAATATCTGAAAGAACTAAGCAGCTTACCGCAGCCTGACTATTATACGGGGCAGCTATTCAGTAAAGTAATACAGGCATCTAAAGCAGTGCCTAAAATACAACGGATCTTGGATATAAACGAATATACCAATTCGTTTATAAAGCTACACGATCATGCATATGTCATTAAATTTAGCATTTCGTAATTTGATCGCTACCGCTGCGTTTAAGTCACTGGGAATGACCAAGACGACGTTTTATGAAAAAGTAAAAGAGTATGAAGGAATCAATGTGTAGAATAATAGAGTGGCCGCTTCAGGGTGAAGCAGAAAGGAAAATGTACAGTGAACGATTCAGAACGGAAGCTTGTCCGGATTTTGTATAATCATTTTTCAAAAAATCGCTGTATGCCTGGCTGGACGTTCTTGATCCGGTCAACTGGCAAAACCAAACCGCAGCTGATCGATACGCTGGATGGTCTGCAGGCGACAAGCGTTCTTACTTGGTCAGAGCAGGAACCGACAACGATCCAGCTGCTGCAGTTACCAGAGCAGCATAAAAAAACACCGGCAGTGAGTGCCGATCGCTATTATACCGAATACTAATCCTATGATCGGAAAGGGCGTTTATCGATGCGTCAAAGTTTATTTATGAAATATACAGCGCTGCTGCTGCAGCTGGCGGTTGTGATCGGTTCGGTTTTAATCATTGAGTGGCTTTTATTTTATGAGAAGTCGACCGGTGCATTAATCGGCGGCTTCCTATTAGCCGGGATTTTGTTTGTGATTAGCCTGATAGTGGTGTACCGGGTGACGAAGCAAGATGATTTATTTTTGTTCGTGGTTCGCGCGGTGGTCGTGATCGTGGTGATCACGGTGATATTCGGAGCCGTGACTGCGCTGGGGTTGGGTCGTCCAGCTGCAGAGGGGTTTGTACTGGCTTTCAAAATGATGATTTTCGCCATGATGATACTGTTAGTTTCTCAGATCGGCAAAAAAGTAATGTGACCGATTCAAGATTAGGATTGTTCGGTTTTGGCTTCTGCCGGCAGCCCATTTTTCCGGAATGCCATGGACGTTTTGATTCAAAAACCCGAACGTTATTTTGCGGCCATGTTTCAGCTTAGACCCAATTTGTATAAATTAAGTTAGAAAATTAATTTTTCTAACTTATTGTTGCACAATTTTGGTTTAAAGGGGATTGAGGCAATGATTAATACAAGAGATAGAGCCATCATATTAGAGCGTATGCGCTATTCTAAGCGCTTGAGCGATAACGGACAGCTTCAGGAATTGATTCAGGAAACCGAGCTGCTCATGGCTTTTCTGGTTAGTCTGGAAGAACATAAGCCGGACGCGCGCCGGGCGCAGCTATTGGAAGAACTGCAGCAGCATCAGGAGATTACAGCGATCCGGAAGAAGAATCTGCAGCTGGTGAATCATATGCCGGATTATGAGAAGGAGCGTGTGCTGAACGCGCTGGTTACCCGGATGGATAATGATCCGCTATTTCATCAGCAGTTGGTTGCTGCCCTGGGCGATGTTACCGGTGCCAACCTGAAAACCATTCAATAGCATAAGGGCTCACGCTACCAGCTCTAAGGCGGCAAAGAACGCCGCCTAAGACCTGCTACGCGCCGCTGGCTACTACTCAGGTCGATAACTACAGCGACTAAGCAGCGGAGCTGCCAAGTCGCTGTACGTTCCTATCCTTCGCTTACGCAGCCACGGAGCGTACAAGCGGAAAACCCAAAAGAATACTTCTCAAAGGTCGAGTGCTGGAAACCCAGCACTCTTTTTTTATGTCCAGATCCAAACCAAAAAGAGCCAAAAGAAGAGAGAACCGGCACGCCGGTTCTTTTTTAATTAAAACATTTTTTCCCCTTTTGACTTCCGCATAGTAACCCATAGCAGTTCATCTAAGAAAAAAAAGTCAGAGAACTCACCCCCTAAAGGGGCTCTAACTTTTTTTTCTAAGATTCTCAGTCCGATCGTCAAGGGGGGAAAAGTTTTCCGTCCAAGATCGGGACGAAAAACTTTTGTCCCAAGATCACCCTTGACGACCGGACTATGCCAAGGTTACTAAGCTCCGCGTCAAAAGGGAAAAAAATTCCTTTTCGGGACATTAACCTATGCGTCAGTCAAAAAGACAAAAAATGTCCCGAGACAAAAAACAAAACCGAAAGAGAGTGATCAAACATGAATGACTACGAATACGAAACACAGGGCGAACGCACCGAACAGCGCACACTTCACACCGTGTCTGCACTGGAATGGATGAAGGAGATGCGTAACCCACAGTTCGGGGAATTGTCGAAAGGCGAAACCGCGTTCTTGGATGGGCTGGAAATGCGAATTGCACGGGGTGACTTTTATGTCAGTTCGCACGAGCTGGGAAATGCCGAATTGCTGCTGCAGCCTATCGATGAATGGGTGTCCAAATGGGATCAAGCCAACGACCCAGCGACTGGCAATTTTGATCCGGGGTTAGAACGGGTTTTGGAAGATTTTCGGGAATATGACGAGTTCAGTGCTTTTGAGCATGTAGTCGATATGGACACCTGCAGCCACTGCGGTAAAGAAAACCGGGATGTTAAAACGTTCATGGACGAGCACGAAAATATTCATCGGGAATGTTATTACGGCTGCGACGATCCACGGAGCGGCGCACAAGGTGAGGAATTTGACGCATGGGAAGAAGGGGAATAAACAAGCGTGTGGCAAAGCGCTTCAGGAGTAGCGTACAAGGAATGCCAAATACAGTTATGGGGGTCATAGAACAATGAGTTACAGTGCAACGAGTTACAGCACGATTGGACGGTGTGAAGAATGTCACCAGACAGGACGGTATTTGGAGCAAATGGATTTTGTCGAAGGAAATAACGGCTACGTGAGTATTGAGGTTTGCGCGTATGGATGCGACAGCGAACACAGCCAAGCCGAGCCGGTTATGGACATGGTGGACAAGCTGCTGCAGGCGGAAATCAAGCTGCTCAAACAGGATCTACGCAAAGTAAATGTCATGCCGATCAAAGCCGCCAGAGAAGAAGCGCAAAAGGGTCTGCAGCTGAAAATCGGAATTTGCGAGAGTCTTCAAGATTATAACAAAAAGGATCGGTTGAACGTGGATGATTGGAGCCGAATTATGAGCCTGTCCAATCGGTGGGAACGTGATACCGACCGCGCGATTAACCAGCGTAAGGCGATGCGGCAGACCACGAAATGTATAGCCGATGTGGAGCGGCTGCAAGCCGATAAGCGGCTATATCATGAGCTACGCCGGTACGCGCATGGGCAATGTATGTAACGAAAAAGAGCTTCAGCCGCGGGAACGACTGAAGCCCAGATTTACCTAGAGAAAGAACAGCAAGGGGAAACTTACTGTTTCCCCGATTATATCACAAATGAATAAGCAAGGGGAATCAGAATGAGTAACAATCAATTTATCTATCAAATGGTCACGGACAAGATTTTGGAGAAGCTGCGGCAAGGGGTTGCCGTATGGCGGCAGTCCTGGGTGAATATGTTCCCGGTGAACTGGGTCACGCAAAAGCCGTATCGCGGTGTGAATCTGTTTTTGGTAGAGCCGGGCGAATATGCCACGCTGAAGCAAATCAAGGATGCCGGGGGGCGCGTGAAGCCCAGCGAGCTAAAAAATTCATCGGTTGTGGTGTTTTGGAAAATGCTGAAATACAAAAACGATGATCCGGACAGCGGCGACGAGGGAGACGGTCAAAAATTGGTACCGTACCTCAAGTATTACCGGGTGTACAACGTCGGTACCCAGTGTACAGGCATCAAGCCGAAAGGGCTGCAGTTGCAAAAGCGCAACCAGCATACACCGATCAAAGCCGCGGAACAGCTCATAAAGAATTACAAAGATGCGCCGCCGGTATACTACGCATCCGGACGCGCCTACTATAGTCCGAAAATCGACCGTATCAGTATGCCGCCGATAGAAGATTTTGACACGCCGGAAGACTATTATGCGACCAAGTTCCACGAGCTGGCGCACAGCACCGGACACAAAAGCCGGTTAGACCGGGATCTGCAGGAGATCGCCGCATTTGGTGACGAGTGTTATTCCAAAGAGGAATTAGTCGCCGAGCTGACCGCCGCCATGATGTGCGGCATTGCCGGGATCGATGGCAGTACGCTGGATCAAAGCGCGGCGTACTTGGATTCTTGGATCAAGCAGTTAGAGGACGATCCGCGATTAATCGTTAACGCTGCAGCGCAAGCACAGCGCGCCGCCGACTATATGCAGGGAATTACCTATTAAACCAACGACAGGGTAGCCGGTCGGCTACCCTGATTCCAAATATAGGGAGGAACATACTATGAGATATCGGTACTACTATAAACGAGATACACGCGCATGTTTGAATACGGTTCGCCGGTTGATTGAATCCGGACGGCTGAAGGTGAGCGAGATTGTCGCCATCCGGGGGAACTTCAGTAATGCCAAGTGGTACCGGTTTACGATCCGCACCAAAACCGAACAGTTCCAGTTCAAAGGGATTAGCTGGTTTTACTACGGCACCGGCTCCCTGGGGCTGCAGCAGGTTTTGCGGTGGCTGCTGGTTCCGGACGTTTACCGGGATGCGGTACTGGATGTGAACCAGCAGGGCGACACGTTTCAGCCGAACTGCTTTGTGATTCCGGGGAAGGGGTGCGGCGCATGAATAAGGTCAAGCGATTGGCGGCGATCCAGATTACCGGCGGCAGGAACTACCGGGCGCGGTTTGAGGTGTCCGGCTGCCCGGTGCAGGTAGAGTTCCAGCGGATCGATAACTTTTTGCAGCACTGCGAACAGCTCCGGGCGGAAGGGGTGCGAAGCGTAGACGGGATGCTGAAGCAGGTGAACCCGCTGGCTGCCGTGTACTACAGCTTTTTTGAAGTCGAGGGGCGCAAGATTTACCAAGTAGCTAACGAGCTGCAGGACATGCTGCAGCGGCTGCAGCGTAGTATGGAATACTTGATTGCTGCCGCACCGGTTCAGATTCAAGCCAGTTAAGAGCCGCACGGGGGAACCCTCCCCCGGGCTTTTCACATATCCCAAACCCAAACACAGGAGGTATTCCAGATGCGTATCTATGAAAATGCGACCGCGACGGCAAGGAAAATCCGAAAAGTGTTAAAGCAGCGTTTCCCCGAAACAGCGTTTATTGTGCGATCGGCAAAAGATGCTGTCAACGTGGATTGGACAGATGGACCGCTGGAAGAAGACGTGACGGCGGCGGTAGGGTGGATGGAGAGCAAGCGCAGCAGCCAAGACCCCGAAATCGGCTATTTGTGGGAAGGGCAGTCCTATTGCGGCGCAGAGTACATTTTTATGCACCGGACAATCAGCGACGAACGCCGGGAAGCGATCCGGACGTTCATGCATGAGACCGATCCGGAAGGCGCGGATAGTCTGACCAGCAAACTGCAGTGGACAGCCGCCGAAAAGCGGATGCAGCAGCACTTTTGTACCGAGGACTTGGTTTCAAACCAAGCCCAAGACGTGTACACGTCGCCGGGAAAAAAGCGGCTGTTTCTCGTGGAACATGCCGAGCAGCTGACCGCAGAGCAGCAACTCAAATACGATCTGCTCCGGCAGCTGCTGGCGAATTGCGAGAAACTACCGAACGGCGAAATGATCCTATTACGGCATGGGGCGTTTATCGATGCGGCATTTTTATCGATGGCGCAGCTGATGTACCCGGACAATAAATAGACGGCGGTCTGCCGGCACGAATCTGCCGGCACGAATCTGCCGGCAGAAGCGCGAAAGGAGACAATCATGACTTTTCCTATTAAGACGGTGATCCCTACGGTGATTACTCAGATTTCAGGCATTGCCGGGCTGGTCTTCCGGAAGCAGCAGGTCAAGCCGATCCGGACGGAAGGGAACTTTTCGCAATACGAGCTGGGAACCGGTCTGTATGAGATCCACCAAGAAGATATGTACTTGTATTTGTTTGTGGAACACGGACGGGGGCAGTATGTGACCATATCCGGCGCGCTGCAAAAAGCGGAGCAGCTGCAGGTACCGGATGAAGAATAAGGGAACCGGCTGCAGCGCAGCATAGTATAATAGTGGTGCGGCGTACCTGGTACGCTGCACTACATAACTAACAATCAACGGAGGAACGTTTATGCATACATGCGGATATTGTGGGACGGAAGTACAGGTAAAGGTGAACATGGCGTACTGCTCTTTTTGCGAGATGGATCTATGGGAAGAAGATATTACCGAAGATGGACAGCGTCGGGAACTGGTCGTACAAAAGGCGGTACTGCTGATCGACGCCAAGCGTCCTACCCCTTATCTGATGGAGCAGAGTGCGTTTTCCTTGATTAAGCTGCTGAAGCTGGTACGTGCCGAGCGCAAACGGCTGTATGAAATGTCTCGTTTATTCCGGAAAGGCAATGAGGTAGGAGGCGGCTTTACTGAGCAGCAGCAGGTGGTCAACGAGGATTACGAGCTTTTTTGTCGTAAAGCCTGGGCAATTGAGAACATTTTACGTGATAAAATGGGCGTTTTTCCAGCGCGTATTACGGACGATATGCTGGAAAAAATGCTGGAACAAATGCATAAACAAGGATACGATATAATGAATTTTCGTGCACCGCGTTCCTATACTGATTCATTAAAGAAATAGTTTGCTTGAGCTCAATTTATTAGTTCTAAAGTGACTAAACATGACGTATAGGACAATATAGTGATTAAGCAGCCTGGTCATGCTTTATAGAACAAAAAAAGTTCATCTTCAAGATCTGTCAGCAAACCATGCCTATTATCTACAGCTCATCATAAGATACGGATGTTCAAAAAAATAAATATATGTTGTAAAATCCTCCATATTTTAACTTTATAGATGAGAGCGTATCTGGCCAGACCCCCAAACCTAATATATTGGAAGAATACAAAATGGCAGAATATCAAGAATATACAAAAGTGATGAAATTAAGTCGTGTAGAATTGGAACAAATACATGAAGTTGCTTACTTGGTGCGTGATGCATACGAGAACAAGCGCAGTCAAAGCTTTTTGCAGAGGAAACTGGCGCCTTTATTTAAGAGAATCGGTGTAGGATCTTCAATTGCTACCATTTTGCGTATTCCAATTCCTGCTCCTGCTAAATTTGCGCTTGCTATTGTTTCCTTAGGCGGTGCCTTTATCGTTATCGATTATTATCTTAATATGCTGAAGCAGGGCGAACGTGATTTGCTGAAGGCGAAAACCTGGGCGTAGCAGCATAAAGAGAGTTATAAGTACTTCCAGATCGAAATTGGATTTATGGAATACATGACGAAGACGCCCCAGGGACGCGAATCTATCGTCTATGTTCAACTGGCTGATTCGATTCGCCGAGCGCAGAAGCATGATGGCACCTGGGTAAATGTATAAATAAAAAAATCCGACTACTGTATCATTCAGTAATCGGATTTTTTTGCTCTTATTGGTATCGGAACTTTCATAGCTTTATAAAAATGTTTATGACAAGATATCAATATTTAGATATAGATAATATGTTTTTCAGCCTGCAATGTGATCAACACCGCAGGTTTTTTATGCATTTACTATTTAATCAATCGACATTATCCCCTATTCACTATATCTTTCAAGATGCCGTTATAAGAGTTGGAACCAGATGGACTATTAGAAATTTGATTTACATAATCCATCGGTCTGTATGATCTAATCAGAGCCGTTTACAAACGAAGTGAAGGAGCAAATATCATGAATAAAAAGAAAGTTTGGAAGTTTATTGGATGGTTGTTTATTCCCTACATTATGATTTTCTTTCAGTGGAACAAATTATCCGGAGTGAAACGAGGATTAGGAGTGACCTGGGCAGCGATCTCTTTGATATCCGGTATCAGCAATGGTCAGGCAGCACAGTCACCTGCAGCCCAACAAGCGGCAGAGTCTGCGCAAACCGTGAAGATCCAGCAAGCTGCTGAATCGCCACCTGCTGCCGTAGAGTCATCTACCAAAATAGGATATGATGCTACTATCCAGTTCCCGGCAGACCGGTATCCTCAAACAGCCAAACATATTAAAGCAGCGATATCCGGCGGAAAAGAAGCCGTCTGTACGATTGATCGCGCGGGTGCAAAGGAAAACCGCAGCGAAGCATTAACTGGAATGACTACCAAAGAAGGATATGACCGTGATGAGTGGCCGATGGCCATGTGTGCAGAAGGCGGAGCCGGAGCAGACGTCGCTTATGTAGAATCGTCTGACAATCGCGGCGCAGGCTCCTGGGTAGGTCACCAATTAAGTGAGTATCCGGATGGCACTCGCATCCGCTTTGTGATTGCAAACGCAGAGGTGAAGTCAGCTGATGCAAAGAAAAAAGAGACAGCGCCTGCAGAGAAAAAACCAGCTGCACCGAAGACCCCGGCTGCACAACCAGAATTGAAAAAGCAGCCGGTGAAAGAGGAAATGCCGATTGTAAAAGAAGAGCCATCCAGCGATGTATTCTATCAAAATTGCTCTGCAGTCAGAGAAGCAGGAATGGATCCGCTATATGAAGGTGATCCAGGATACAGTACCAAATTGGATCGGGACCGGGACGGTGTCGCCTGCGAGTAAGGGGTCTACCGACTGAGTTATAAAATGAAGAATTGTTCCTTCCAATCATGGTATAATTAAAGATGGAAAGATAAGTGTCCGGCGGTACGCGGCACGGCATCGCAGCCCGAAAGGGGGTGGAGCCATGTCGCACCTTGATTTTGTGATGAGTTTGCTTAACGTAGGAATCAAAGCAGCCCAGCTTGTACTGGTGATTCTGCAGGTACGTCACTTGATTCAGCAAAGCAAACAAAAGCGCAAAAACAAGAAAAACCGCCGGTCATAGAGGTTGGGGAACCTAAACCGGCGGTTTTCTTGAACTATGCTGTTTGAGCGATCGCCGTGTTGTCCGCCGATCTTATCGATTCCAGCCTGCAGTGTTAGCGCACTGCAGGCCTTCTTTATATTCTAATGATACACCAGAATAATCTAAAATGAAACGGGGCATGCCCGTTTTTCAGAGATGACGGAGGATTTGAGATGATTTTCTTTATACATAAAATTTGCGTGGAAGACTTACAAAAAGCGCCTGATCCCTATCAGCAGCTTCTGAAATGGACAGAAAACGGCAGAGCGGTATCCCTTGAAGGTCTTGATCCGGAAGAAAAATTAGCCCAGTGGGAGCGACTACTTGCTCATCCGTATTATCAGATGGTTCGCATCGATGAACATTCTCCAAGGTCTTGGAAGACTTACACAGAGATCGAATCCGATGGTTATTCCCCTTATGCCACTCGAGAATTGCTCAATAAGCTGGCCAGCAAAGAGGATGAAATCGAGGAGAATTTAGAGCGGCAGGAAGAAGAAATTCAATCGACACTGGACCAAATGGGTAATCAGCTACCGGAATCTTCGCGTATCGCCTTACAGAATCGCCTTGTTGCATTGGAAAACGAGTCGTGGGAAATACTGGACAAGCTCAAGCAGTGGATCAATGAAGAGAAAGACAGAGACCAGTTCCGTAGTCCTCTTCGGTATGCGAATATGTATGGTATTCAGAATCCGTTTCACTACGCTATGGTGTATGCTTCAGAAATTCGTGCCTTGCATGTGAAAAGTCTGATGGGGCTTTCCTTGCATGAGCAGATCCGAACGGCACAGCAGGCAGAAGAGCTCGTTCAACTATTGATTCCGTTTGTATTAGAACAAGAAAAGATTCTATATGGAAATGGATATCCTCCAGTTACGTTGTATATCTATTCTGATCATCATGAGCCGGTACGCTGGCAGCTGGGACGATGTGAACCTGCGCCTATGGAAGAACAATATCCTCCTAAAGTATAACGGGATGCAGGGGAGCAAGCCGCAGCAACCCTTGCATTTCCATATAAGAAGTATATAAAAATAAGTGGTGCATTATAGGTGTCTGTACAAAGGGATTTACTTGGTATCAAATAATTTTAAACACGGGTTGTAAAAGTGGTCGAAATATCTCCTTTAGTAGTGTAAGGGCAAAAAGAAGAATTAAAAAAGGGATGTACCCTTCTGATTCTACGCCTTTAACCTAATCATGGCTGTAAATTACACGTATCAATATGACAATCTGTTACACGTTATTAAAACACCAGCGAGCAATATTGTTTCTGAAGTCATTAAGAAACCGGTATGTTCAACTTCCTTTTATGGAATGAATGGTGGTTTTTTTGCAGGGGGAAAATATACGGCTCCGCCTGTGGCAGGAATTTCAATCTCGCATAATGGAGTGGTGGGAGATCCCATTTCAAACAATAATAGTGATTCAGTTCGAGGAACTTTTTTTACTTATTCGGAAAACAACTCGATTAAAGCTGGGATTGCTCGTTGTAATAATGTTGCGGATCTTAAAAATAAAGTAGGGGCGTTATCTTTCAAAACCATCATTGGTGGAGGAAGTCTAATGTTACGATCATCCGATGATCAATTCAATGAAGTGTGGGACGACGAAGGGTTTGAGGTAAGCAAGCTTGCTGTAACTAGACGTTCTGCTCTGGGATTTAAAAAAGAAAGCGATGGTTATTACGCTTATTTGGTGGTTTCTGGCGGGCTTTGTTCTATTAGTCAAATTCGTAACTATATGCGAGATTCAATTGGTTGTACAGACGCTATTCACTTGGACGGAAGCGGTTCAGCTCAAATGCAGTGCTATCGTAATGGATCTCTTTTGCAAGAAAAAGGATCTGATGGAGGGGCTGGTCGATATATTTGGAATATGGTTCGTTTAATTAAAACCAATTAAGTAAAAAAGCCGTGAGCGCACTCACGGCTTTTTTATTATTCTTTTGTAAGATCAAGAGTTTGGAGTTCATAGATTTCATAGGCATGTTCATTTACATATCTATCCCATAGCTCTACTTTATTCCCAACTTTGATATTGTTAAAGTCTGCTTCTTGCCGAACTTGAGTGTGTTTCTCTCCTTCGCTTCCAAGAGGCATAGGCATATTGATGAAAAATGTAGAATTTTTAGTAACCGCGTGACCAGATCCATCATCTAAGGTAATCCAATAATATAATTTTGCACCATCTATATTGCTATCTAACTTTTCTATTTTTGTAATCGTACCTTTGTAATAAAGTTGTGTAGTAGAGTGATTATCGTCTTTGAAAAATAACCATGCCCCACCAATAATAAGAACAGCTATTATCAAAATAATCCAGAATTTACGCTGTAATTTCAACTGGTATTCATCCTCCTATAGTAGTTTATCTAATGTAAACGTAGAAAGAGAGTAAGAAGTTACATATTTATTTATTTTTAGTTATAAATATCCAGAAAATTAAATCTTTAGAGAAAAGGAACTATAGTTAGAAAGAAAAAGAGGACTTAATAAATAGAAACTAAAGTTTCAATGATACTAATGTGGTTTTCATTTATAGAGAATGTTTGCTGCTTGAAGAAGCAAGCTTAACTCTCTAGGATACATTTCATGCTATAATAAAACGTGGAAAGGTAAGTGTCCGGCGGTCTGCGGCACGGCATCGCAACCCGAAAGGGGGTGAGGCCATGTCGCACCTTGATTTTATGATGAGTTTGCTCAACGTGGGAATCAAAGCAGTCCAGTTCATTCTGGTGATCCTGCAGGTACGTCATCTGATTCAACAGAGTAAACAACAGCGTAAAAGCAAGAAAAACCGCCGGTCGTAGTGGTGGGAGCCCTATCCGGCAGTTTTTCTTATGACATTCTGTTATAAGCGATCGCCGTGTATGTCCGCCGATCTTATCGATTCCTGCCCGTAGTGTTGGTAGCACTACGGACTTATTTTGGATACCTTTATTATACCCTCAAATTCCCTTTAAGTCACCTAAAGTCATTTGAATTGCATTTAGGTCACGTAAATTCCCTTTGTTTCTTTATATAGTCCACTAAAGTCACACAGAGGGAGTACTATGACATATTCGGTACATAATGCAATGAAATAACTTCATAGCAGAACTTTCCATGTCTACTTAATTGAAGCGAGTCCAGTAGATATACGTGATAGTTTTCAACAGATAGGAGCATACATATGAAATTCCAAAAGGTTATGAATCAGATGACCGGTAGAGATAAGCTGCTGGACAAAATCGAACAGCTGGAGCAGCAGCTGCAGCAGCTGCAGCAGCTGCAAAGTGAACATCAGACTATAAAAAACGGATCTGAACGATAAAACCGGCCGATTGATTGACGCAAACAATCAGTACAGCAAGCTGCAGAGCCAGGCCAAAGCCCTGATGTCTGCCTATAAGAAGCTGCAGGGAGATTACCAGAAGGTTTCAGCTGCGCAGCATACGTATAAACAGCGGTACGGGGAGATCATTGAACCGGTGTTGTCTGGCAATCAGATCAGTGAATATGATGCAGATAAAAGCTTTTTTGATCAGAAGGAGCAAATTAAAGGCAATCCATTCAATGAGCATCAGGTTCAGGCAATCCGTTACCCGATGGATAAGAACTTACGGATCGTTGCCGGCGCCGGTAGTGGAAAAACGGATACGATTTGTGTGAAGGCCGCCTATTTTATGCAAATGGAGCAGGTGCCGGCTTCTGCGATGTGTATGGTCACTTTTACTAAAAAAGCGGCAAATGAAATGAAACATCGAGTCAATAAATTTTTAGAAACCGATAATTCTCGCATCGCTATCGGCACCTTTCACAGTATTTTTGGTCTTTTGTTTAAGCAGCTGCTGAAGCAGGTACCTGCCTGTGTTGCCGTCGGTGTCACAGGAAATATTCAGGAGGATAGTAGTGAACGAGAGCGCCAATTGTTCCGTGATCTTATCCGGAAACATCAGCTTCATGACCTGAATAAAGAAGGTGAAAAAAACCTGCGGGAACGTATCGAGTACTGGACGAGTCTGACTTATGATGTACATGATATGAAAGCATTTATCCGTAAGCATTATAAAGATCGGAATACCACTTTTGCCGAACCGATCGACAGTCGGTTTTATAATTTATACACCGAATTTCTCGAGGAGCGATCTCGACAGCAAATTTTTATCTATGATGATTACATGATGAATCTGTATCAGGCGCTGCAGCAGTACGAATCCGCCCGGCAGTTTGTACAGAATCGCTTTCGCTACATTTTTGTTGATGAATTTCAGGATATTAATCCGCTGCAAGTTGAAATTTTACGTCTGATTGCACCGCCGGATGGCACCGGGGCCAAGCTGATTATCGTGGGTGATGATGATCAAAGTATCTATGCATTCCGCGGTTCAGATCCACAGTATATCAAAGAATTTCATACGGTATATGATACGCATACCATTGAGCTGATGATCAATTACCGGTCCAAGCAGAATATTGTGCAAGCGGGTAACCGGGTGATCCATTACAATGCGCATGATCGAATTGAGAAGCGCATGGATCCATTCCATCTATCCAGCGGCGATGCTTATGTCTGGGCAGCTGCTGATCAGACAGAAGAGGCTGAATGGATTATTAAAAAAGCTCAGGAACGGGGTAAAGCTGAACCATTCGAATATAAAGGCGACCAGGCAGGAAAAGTAGAGCCGATTAATTATACCTTATCGACCGTGCTATACCGGTCGGCTGGGCAACTGCAGGCGGTATACCAAACCTTGGATATGCATAATATCCCGTATGTGATCGAAAGCAGTGAAGACATTATGGGAATCTTTAATATATCCATATTTAAAAAGGCCTTTCAAGCCTGGAATAACCTGCTTAGGGAAGATCCCCTTACGGAAGCCAGAGCATGGGAAACTTTACTACTGGGAACGACCCAGGCTTATTATATTAGTGAGAAGAATTTCAGAACTTTCATGCATAGTCATGATGGAACTTCAGTCAATGAGCTGCTGAAGGACTTTGTAGACTTTATCAAACGGGAACAGCCTAAAACAGATCTAACCCTCTTGCAAAACTACTTCAATAGTTTGATTAAGCTGTTCCGGAATCAGCCGGCTTCCGTGCAAGTGATGGAGTTTGTTGATCCACTGCTGCAGTTCCCGGTGAACAGCAAAAAACTGACCAAGGAGGAAATCGCTTGGATCCGGAAGGAGTGTATAGCGTACCCATCCTGGTCCAAGCTACTGGGGTATCACCAGCGTTTGCGCCAACGAAAGGCAGAAATGTGAAAGAACCTGGAGCGCTACCATAAAGGCGAGTACAATGCTCTCCAATTCATGACCATTCATAAAAGCAAAGGGTTAGCGTTCAGCAATGTTTTTGTGATTGGTGTATATGATGGAGGGCTGCCTTCCAGAAGAGCAATACCGCTACGAAAGATTGATCTGGTCGAGTGCCGGGAGAAAAGCAGAACCGCTGACGATAATTGAGGAAGAGCGCCGACTGATGTATGTAGCTGCGACCCGAGCGGAGCAGAATTTATATCTGACCTTCCCGAAAACATAACAAGGCAAGTCGGTGAAACGCTTGATGTTTTTAAGAGAATTACAGTTGCCGATCCAGAATGGATAGGCGGAAATAGAAGATCAAAACAAAGCAACGGTCTTGCGAAGCCCATGGTTATCATCCAAGAACCGAATAAATTCAGTGATCAGTGCTGCTAAAGACTCTCGTAAAGAGAGTTTTCTAATCCTAATTTAAGTAAGCGCTTACATAAATGATTGAGGGATATCCGTTATACGAGGCTGAAGCAGCCCACACAGCAGGTTGCTTACTTAGAAGAACCAGAAGGATGAGTCATTAAGCAGCGGGCAAAGTAATGGTGGCTTGTGACGTGTAAAAAGCATAACCACGCTCCATCCGATTGGCTAAACGTTCAAATCCATTATCCAGCTTGTAACAGTTTTGAATGTTGAGATGCTGGGGAGTATCTGGATTGAATTCCAGCACGACCAGGTGTATAGCTTCATCCAGCAAATAATACAGTTCAAAACGATTTTGATAATAGCTGTAATATCTCGATGGCTTCCGAAAGGTTTTTTCATGTCGGCCATAGGCCATAGGGGCGTTGAGATGCGACAGCAGGTAAGGCAGCATCTTCCGTAAATCGGCAGAATGACCACCCTCCTCATCCGGTCGCTCAATATGTGGGCGCTCCTCTTCTCGGAATTGGATACTTTTGCCGAGGTACTGCTGATCCTCTTTCAGTACCAGCTGCGGAAGGTTAGTCGTCAAGATACCGACTTGAATAGGTTGTTGTAAAGGGATTGTGTTAAACATAATTTGTTATCTCCTATAATAGGTATGGTACCGATGAAAACCGGTCCGAAGACTTCTGACGGGTGATAGGTAATGATCTAAAACAGGTGGTGACGTACACGTCGGTGTTCGTCTTTCTACCAACCTTTTATGCAGCGGGACCGGGAGCGATAACACGTAGCCGGTGCGATCGCTCCCAACCTCCCCTGCAGAAGGATTGGTGCAGGAACTGCAGTATGATCCGCCCAGTGTTGCCAGGCTGCAGCACGCTGAATCATCCGTTATCCATCTGGAATGATTCAGTGGTCTACAAGAGATAGAGTAGAACGATATGAGAAATTCCTAACGATCATGGACCAATATGGAAAACCAAAATGATTTGTGACCGTTGGTTCCCCTGTATAAGCTTTTGAGAACGGAGTATAGGTAACCGGTAGCTGAACCGCCTTCAAGGAGATCCGCCCGAATTTACCCACATGATTTCCTATGGAAAGTTCAATTCTTTTATGACAAATGGGGATCGATCGCTTGCGTTTGGCGAGGAGAGCAATGTAATCCCAAGCAGAAGTCAATATAAGTGGCTTTCTGTAAAATTGAACAAGTGGTGTGTAATCGGTGTATGGAGGTCAGGTCGCAGAAGCAAGTGGGAGAGAGAATGGAGGGGTCAAAAGCCAATATATGCAAAGAAAGGGACTCGTGTAACAACAGGCCGTAGTGAGGAATAGATGTATGTAGACGGCGTTCCGAGGGTCCCAGTATAAGGAATCAAGAATCCAGCTATAGCTTTCAGCAGGCAGACCGCCATTCATACGCGGTGGCCCCCTGCTAACCTAAAATGCCCCTACCAGGCGTCTGGTAGGGGCATTTTGGATTGTGATGAAAGAAAGAGGCGGGCAGTCGGCGGCGGACCGGGTGAGTGGGGAACAGCCGGGAAGATAAGGGCTGCCCGTTGCCAATCAGGAACATTCGCATTCTCACAGGTGGACGGAGCAAAAAGGCAGCGATCCAGGAAGTGTCCCCGTCGAACGCCACAGAGTCAGGTGAGCATGTCGAGGATGCCCGCGAGCACCTCACCGAGCGGTGATTGGGGGGAGCATCCGCCACTGCAATGTGTGCACCGCCGCGCGGCGTACTGGGTCTGTCAGGAGAAGCTGGGTCACCGCCGTGAACCCGGCGGGCTCCACGTTGGCGGGGAAGTGGAGTGCCACCTGTCCCCGGACGAGTCGGCGGCATTTCCTGGCTGGTCGGTCGTGAGCGGCACGGTGAGTGTGGGACGCCGCTGGCGATGGCCTCGCGGTGGACTCGAACTCCGCGTGTGTGATGAACACGCTGGCGCTGCGCAGCTACAGGGATTGCGGGGGTAACCGCTCGACGTAGACGTGCGGGTCGCCGGTCGTCTCCGCGCGGAGGCCCGAGAGGATCGTGCGTGCGGTCTGTGTTATGAAACGCTTAAGGCCGGGGGTAGACGTAAGCAGAGTGCCAAGGCTGAGGTAGACGATCGGCCGGGCCCAGGTCGCCGCCCGGATGGGGTCCTGGTGCTGATGCGGACGCAGGTCTGCGACGTAGCGGCGGCGAACCTCGCGGACCTGCGAACCGATCACCGGCTGAACTACGAGACGCTGTTGCCGAGGGTGATGCACGGCAGGTCGAGGCGTCGCGCCGCGATGAGGCTGCCCATGTCCGACGAGTCGCGGAGGATCACATCGGGTCTCCACCGCACTACGGTCGAGGATCACGCGCACCCGTCGTTGCCATCCTTCAGGTACCCAGACGACAGCCGACAGCCGGCGACCGATCCGGCGCCGGCCGTCCAGTCGATCCCGGCCGCGTCGAACTCCAGGCCGTAGCACAATGTGGCGTGCGCCTCCATGTTCATCGGGGCGGCGATCCGCACCTTGTACCCGTCGCGGGCGAGGATCTGCACAGCCTGTCTGAGCGGGTTGATGTGGAAGCGCCGGGGAGCGGAGCACAGCAGGAACCGCTTCATGTAGTCTGCGGGCGCACAGCGGAATGTCACGGGTTCGTAACCACGTGTCGTTGGCCGATCACGCGTCATACCTGGTGAGCGAGATCTGGCAGCGGTGCAATGGGCTGCTTCCGGTGGAATGGCTGCTGGGCGACTTCACGCGGCGCACCGAGTATGACGCCGTGCTCATGACGGCGGTGGACTTCTGGGCGCTTCCGGCCATCAACCAGTTTACGTGTTCGCCCGGCTTCGACTTCGGAGACGGTGGCGCCGCGTGGGTCATCTCGCGGGGAAAGGAACGGGCACGGATCGAAGGAATGGCGTATCGCACCGGTGCGCACCTTGTGGGCAAGTCGCGAGGTGACGAGCTGCACGGGCCGCGCAGCAGGCTGCCGGTGGACTTCGGTCGCCGCTCGCAGGAGTTCGGTCGTGGTACGTTGTCGGCCGACAAGACGACGATCGAAGGGCGCCGGTGGCTTGTGACGGTGTTGGATGCGCGGCGACCTGACCGCGCCGCTGCTTCTTAGGCATGACGTAGGCGTTGTTCGTCCTTAGAATCCCCTGCTCCTGGACGGTGGCCGCGTCGTAGGGATCACCGGTCCGGAGGCGGAGCACGGCCGCCTGCGAGCGACCGGTCGCACAGCGGTCCGACTTCGGTCCCTCACAGCGGCTCATCCGGACGGACGAGCTTGTAGCGGTCCGCGTCGAACCGAGCGGCGAGCTGTGTGACATACCGCAGGTGCACCGGTCCCAGCCCACGGAAGGTCCAGTAGTCGGCGGCAGTGGGTAACTCGGACATGACCTGCGTCAGAGCGACCCAAATCGGCATAGGTGGCCGGTCGCGGATGAAGTAGGAATATGCCGGCAGGGTAGAAAGAGAATTCGGATCCGGAAAGGCAGGGGAGCTACTGATTGCGAGAAAACCCGGAATCCGATCCTCCATCGTAAACCGCATAGGATGGATCCATCAGTTGTGCCGGAAGAAATCAGTCCTGCCAGCTGTGAGAGGAGCAGTTTCCCCCTGCAGCTGGTCTGCAGCCGATCGAGATGTGATTTTCTGCCGTGCCCTCCCTGCCCGAATCGCCGATCATAGCTAACCAGCTGGTCGGTCGATGCGCAAGGGTGGCTGTGCCAGCCTACCGGCAGACCCTTGCCCCTCTCTCTTCCGGCCGGTTCGTATGCTCTGGCGACTCGGTCATAGATGACACTTTGAAAACCACATCTTTCTTCTCCTGCAGCCCAGGCAGGTGGACACTGCTCCTCTCTTCAAGAAGTGATCCGCTCAGGCCGCTCGGGCCGGCGATCTGGCCATGGATGCCAGGGGGAAGAAGGAAGCCGGGAAGCCAAGTGTCGATATGAAAACGAAAGGATGAGGACAATGAAAGTAGTGGTCTTTATTGGGATGTATCGAGAGGAAGTTTGGGAAGTCAAAGCCTTTGTCGGGGAGGATGCAGAGAACAGGGCGGCGGCCGCTTTTGAGCAGTATACGGAAGTGTTTTACGTGGAATTCCAGCGACGCTGGGAGACCGGCGATGAAGACAGCTATCATATCCTGGGGAAGGAACTGGGCGGCACCGGTATCGAGATCCTGGAAGCGGAATAAATGATCGAGAATCTACTATTATAAAGGGGAGGATGATGAACATGAAAAACGAAGTGGTTGTATTAATCTGTATGGTGAGTGATCTGGTACAGTATGTGAAAACCTATCAAGGTCCGGATGCCCGGGGACGAGCGGCAGCTGGCTTTGAAGTGTATACCGGTATGAACTTTGAAGAATACTACGAAGCTTGTAATCAGGATGAAGATCCAGAGGAGATCCTGGGTGACTGGATCGGTACGCAGATTGTAATCGATGCGAATGCATGGATGACACCTTGGTCATAACCCAATTTTCCCTGCGGTGCGGCAGCACGGCAGGGAAGTATGAATGCATGGGTGCCTCACTGTTTATCGATCGGCAGTGCCTTTCTCCCTACGGAGCTGGTTTACAAGAAGGCAACAAATGAATATATTTCGAACGAGTTCGCTGAAGAGCACAGCGTTATTCAGGATGCCGTTTAGTATTTCCATAATCCTCACCTCCAAGGAAGCCTGTATTTTGCCTTATACTTATACAATCGGAGTGAGAGAGCTTTCTATTACAAAATGACAGAATAACCTTGAAAAAACCACCCTCTGCTGCGTAGTTGCACGGCAAGGGGGTGGTGGAAGGATCTGTAGGCTGCACTACTCATCGATCGGTCAATACCTCTAATGAGAAGCAGCAGCATCGCCCATGTTAAAACCAGTCTAAAAATTCCAGCAGCCAGTGCAGTTCTCTACACAGCTGAATGAACAGCTTAATCCAATCCGATATAGAAAGCTTTTGCTTCTTTGGAGAGGGGGTTGGTGCTGAGTTCTTCTTTTGGTCTTTTGATAGTTGTTTTGTCATGCCGGTCACTCCTTCAGTATATTTTGAGATCGAAGCCATTTCCGATCTGTGTATCTGCAGAGAACGATTGTGATTTTTGCAGAGACAAAGCTATGATTTTTTCGCGCACTTATAGATTGAGCGGTAAGGCTCGTAGACGGAGTGTCATTCCGGTTACTCATCGTGCATTTGCAGAGAACGAATCTCATTTTTCGTAGACAAAATGCAGGGAAGAATGACAGAAAAAAGATGAAAGTGCATCTTCAAGTGTTAAACAGCAGATCATTAGCTTTGTTCACAGTCAAACATGGCTCTTTCTCGATCAAAGGAACGCCAAGACTGACCGACTTTGGCCCTGTTTTTACGAACAGAAGGAAAAATAATTGAATTTCAAGGCGAAAAGAGAGGTGGTATAGCAAAAAAGCCTGATGCAGCAAGGGTTTTGGCTGCTCAGGCGCGTATTTTGGTTTAAATCGATTTTCACGACCATCAGGTCGACCCTGAAATTAAAAATCGCTTAGAAACGAAATAATAGATTAATGACTTAGAAGTTAGTATAACAAGTAAAATTTCACGCTTTTTTAGCTGTTACTATTCTGCAAGAGGATCAGCGGAGAACGTATATATTTCATACCATTAAGTATCCATCAATTAAATGTTAATAATAATATTTGCTTACATATTAAAATGGAAGAAAAAGGAGTAAAAATAAAGGGGAGGAGAATATACATTCTCTTCCCCTTATACGGTATAATGAGACTCAAAGGAATAAATTTTGCTTGATTTGAGATTTCAAAAAGGGGAAGAGAATTATTTCCTGTTTTTACCCTTATGCGGAAAAAGGATTGACAATCCATATCACTGTTGATCTCACTATTTTAGATTGCTTACTTCAATCATTTATACTTATTAATTGGTAGCAATTAAATTAGTGAAGATGTAAAAAGGAATTAAAAGGTAAAATCGAAATCCGACCTCTCTTTCCCTAAATATGGAATTTTTAAAAGGAAAACCATTCCTCTTCTTCAATGCTTATTTTTATGGATGAAAATGGTAATTTTAAGGGTCACGATTTCCTTCTCATTTGGCGACAAAATTTTGCTTGACAATCGAAGGGTTATAGGTTCGTTTTTTGATATGAAGGAGGAAAAATATGGATAATCTTGTTTCGTTCCCGGGAACGTCTCCACAAGCCGTTTCACCTCGCCATCCGGATGTGCGAAGTACGGAAGAATGGCTTGAGCTGCTGCAGAAAGAAATGACGATGCGGGAGCTGGTGGGTAAAACGCAGTCGGGCTACTCGACCATCTTCCGGCAGTTTATCGAATGGATCAGGGAGCAGCCGGGCGGTGAACATGGATTTTATCCGCAGCTGATGACGCAAACGGCAGTGCAGGGCTTTTTCTCAAAGCTGAAGCACGACGGGAGAGGTTCGAGTCACCTGAATAAGGTCAAAGCAGCGCTCAAAATGGTGCAGTCGATTGCAAATGCAGAGACCTGGGAAGAACCGCTGACACGTAATGCGCTGCAGTATGTCAAAATACCGGTGCAGCCGACGCGGCCACCGCGGGAGCTTTCCGACCGGCAGCGGTATATTCTGCGAAACCTGGTCGAGCGGCAGGATGATCCGCGCGGTGCCGCTGTATTCCAGCTGGGCTTTATGGCAGGCGGACGGATCAGTGACGTCTCTACCCTCAAGGTGGCCGATGTGACCCTATCGCCCAAAAAAGCAGTACTAAACTGGGGCTATAAAAATGAAAAACGCCGGATGGTTCAGGTGACCAACTCGGTGCGGCGCGCCCTGGAGCTGTATCTGTATGGCCGGGAGCCGGGCTGCCGATCGCAGTATGCCCGTGCAGAAGAAAGCCCGTATGTATTTGTCTCGCAAATGGGCGAACGTCTGACCGAGAGCGGTATCAATAAGTGGTTTAATAAGCTGAAGCTCAGCGCGCCGGTCGAGCAGTATGAAGAGATTAAAGAAATCACCTTCCATGATCTACGGCATGATTTCGCGCACCGCATGCGAAATGAAGAAAAATGGACACTCGAAGAAATTGCAGCTTATTTGGGGCATACCACGAAAAGTGGGGGGCTGGCGATCCAGACGACAGTCAGGTATACCATGCAAACCGAAGAAGGATTTAGAAAGCGTATCGAGCAGTTGGATCATAAAAATTAACTATTATATTGAGGAGGACGAAATGTCAGAAAGAACAGTATTAGACGATATGTACGAGGAATTTAATGATAACTTGGGTTCTCATCAACTCATGGATAATGAATTTAATACATTGTACCATTATACTTCGATACATGGATTGGAAGGTATTATATCTAAAGGGGAATTTTGGGTTACTCATGTAAAATATATGAATGATTCCTCCGAAAGTATTTATTTTTGGGAGGTACTCGATCAAGTAATAGAGAGTTTCATCAAGAAAAATCCTAGTGCTTCCGCAAGGAAAGATTTTGTTAATAAATTATCTCAAATTAAGTCACATCATAGCAGATTACTGGGTCTTACTGAGCAATATGTTTTATCTTTCTCAACTCAATCCGATTCATTATCCATGTGGAATTACTACGGGAGAAATGATGGATATTGTTTGGGTTTTTCCAAAATAGAAATGATTGAGTTAATGAACAAATTAAACGAAACTAAAAATGTAGGAATAGTTTTAGCAGCACAAGTTATTTATGATAAAGCCTTACAAATTAAAATTTTAAGTGAAGAATTAGAAAGTGCATATAATTGGTTTTTAGAAAATAAAGATGATGAAAAATGGCAAGAGTTAGGTTCAGAAAGATTTACTAGAGCAATTATAGATTATGCTCTTATCCGTTTTAGTACGTATTCTTCCTTTTTTAAACATCCTGGATTCAGAGACGAAGCAGAATTTCGCGTATATATTCGTAGACAATATTCGTCGGCGCCAAATTATCGTCCCTATCAAGGAATTATGGTTCCCTATATTAAAGTAAGTGTTAAAACAGAGAGCGATGAAATACCTCTACAATCGATTAATGTAGGGCCTTTAATTAAACATGATTTAGCAGTAGAAGGATTACAACGGTGGCTGAAGACTCAGTTATTAACCAAACCAGTAGAAGCAATTGCTATTACCCAGTCCACGATTCCGTTACGTTTTTAAAACGTCATCTTTCTGATCGAGGAATCTTTTTATTAAGGCATTATTATCCTGGGACATGAAAGAGTCCGAATGAGCTCCGGCATTTTGTGGATGGACAACCGATCTATGCCGGACAGGCCATGAGCGTTAAATTTCGTAAAGGCTGGATTTAGGGACGATATGAATGGTCTTTTCACAGTGGAGAACCTATTCGTATTCACTCTTCCGGTGCAGATTATTTCACTATTACGGAAGGGAACCGCGTACGTATACAAGCCTAATGGAAAGGGAGTTTATCGAGGTGAAGAGTACGCCAAAAGACGTTGAAAGCCCGCAGGTAGAAAAAGAAAAGGGTGTACACAAAGCGATTAGAAGAACAGTGCTTCAACAAATCGAAGACAAATTAATCGACAAAAAAATGGATCTGTCGGATCTCCCTATGACTATTCCTGTGATCATGACCTATACCCAAGACGGCCATCAATTGGCCGCTTGCACATATAATTTGGATTTTTTGCGCAATGCGCCTTTGACCAATATGCAAAGCTTTACAGCTTCTGAAAAAAGCAAAATGGTGAACCTGCTGCTCGCATGCTTGAAAGAAGGTTCTCTGCATCTGCAGCATGTTCATTTTCTACTATTACAGATGTATGGCGGCAAGATGCCTACCGGATCTGCCAATCCTTTAGGACCAGAAAAGCTCAAACCGAAAGTGTATCAGATCGCCCAGACGTTACCGGAAGTGTCTGTACTACAAGCGGACGATTTTCTGATGCAGATCTGGCTGCAGATGGCTGGCCCTCCGGATCGGGTGCTGCCTAAAATGAATGCTGTTCAGCTGTCCATGCGCAGTGCCTATGTAAAAGAATATGGATTACCGGTACGGGAAGAAGGGGATTTCTCGTATGATCCGCCGGAATGGATGGCCCCAAAATCAGGTTATATCGTCAGCCCAGGAGCGGGAAGCAGCTGGTATCATCCGGCAGCTTCAAGGGATAGGATGTTATGAGTAGCCAGTCCGCTAAAACGATGCTGCTGCAGCGACTTCGTAACAAACAAGTGCCAGAGGATAAAATTCGGCTGATCCTGGAAGAAACCCATCCGCTGGAGCAAAGAAGATGGGAGATTATCCGATCTGAGGTACGTCATCGATCGGCAGATGCCCTGGATGTATATGTGCTTTTATGCCGGAACAACAAAGAGCCGATTCTTCTGGCTTCTTCCGTTTCAGCGGGACCGTTCATCTATCGGCGCCGAATCGATCATTATATCGCGGAGTATTTAAATGCTTTTTATCAGCAGCGTCCGTCGATGCCAATGCATATATTCGTCCATTCTTTTTCGACCGATATCGAATCGGAAAATCCGCTGGAACGCTTCACGGATCGCTGGAAGTCTATCGCCGGTGAGTCCTGGCTAAAGAGTAGTTATCATATCATTCAGCAGCAGAAAGAATTACCACCGCCGCTGGATCAGTTAGCGTCTTGGACGCATCCGGAGTTTGATGCCTTTGTCAGAGAGCGAGCCGCCGCCTGTTATCAAGAATGGTACGGAGAGGGTACCGGTACGCTGCAGATCCGGATGTACTTGGAACCCAGTGATCCAATCCGACTGGCGAGTCCAGCGGATATTCAACATTATCTCGAAACCGGTGAGGAAACGCCGCACTTGATCGTCGATATCGGCGGCGCCGATCCTGCACACCATCCTGTCACAACACTGCACTTTGATTTGTGGCATGGCTGTTATGGCGATCATACCTGGGACGCGAACCAGTTATGGGGAGTGTTCCGGACAATGGTGTCTCAGTAATTCACAGGTACAGGAGGTACTGATATAGAGAAGAAACACGAAAAGGATAGGAGCCATTACGATGGATTATTTTATTGATTCTGTGCAGGCGTCTACCCGTATGCTGGGGAGATTCCTGCCATCGATAGGGGATAATGGCCAGGGCGTGCGAGAGCAGCAGGTGCTGCAGCAGATCTTGAATACGGTGCGTTTGTTCTATGCCTCCGCGCCAGAGCAGCTGCAGATTATAGGAGAACCGGCGATGGATGATCAGGATATGCTGGTCCCCTATGAATGGTGGGTGCGTTCTGGATCGACGGATACCTGGATCGGATTCACCGTACAATGCTGCCGGTATTTGGTGTATCGGAACCAGCCGGAAAAGGAAACCGGCAGACCGCTGATTACCCGGGAGCGGGTGCTGCAGACGATCCGGATCTCGCGGGAGCGTGGTACGCTGCCGATAATTTCTTTCTTTCAGCCGCCAGATGAGCAGCGACGAGTAGAGGATCATATCACTGACCGGTACTGGACTTTTATACCGGCTGCCGAGCTGCTGCTATATATGGATACCGAAAAGATCGATACGCTGCAGGGCACGCATCGATTGGGGGCTGTCACCATGTTTGATCTGGTTTGTCCGTTCTTCCCGGAGACCTGGGACTTGCCCGTTACCGAGATGTTATACCGGGCGTACACCATTTTTATGGGCAAGGAAAGTGAACCGGCAATTGTGCCTGCTTATGACCTGATTCCGGAGCAACAGATACAGAGGGAACTTCCCGAGGATATCCAGGCAGCGCGCCGAGCAGAGAAGTCAAAGTGCACGGCACTTCTTTGGATTAGCGAAGTTCAGGAATACCCTTTATACCGCATCGATAACCGGATCAGTACAATTTTGCGTGAAGACTATCATCAGCGTCTGCAGATGAAAAAAAAGGGACTCTGAATCGATATAGTAGCGGTTTGATGCAGAGCTCACAGCGAGGATTATACAAGTAGTCTAATATAACTGAGCTTACTCATCCGTCTACATTAATTTTTCTATAGAGAATATCCTAAGGCAGATACTGAAATCTAATAATTTTAGAGGGGCCGTTTATGAAGCCAGAAGACGTTTTTCATATAATAGAACAGTACAATGCAATGAATCAGCAACCATGGTGGAAAGCACCACCAACGATTATTTCTATAATAGCAGTAAGCGTAGCGGCTGCATCCGCATATATTGCTCGGAGCAACGTAAATAAAACTAAAGAATCAAATTGGAATAACGAACTACTCAAATTTGAAAGGGATCTACGTTTTAAAGCAGTTGATGAATTGGTAGAAACACTTACTGAATTAAAGCAAGTTTATACACAATTCACGGGTATGAAACAAATGATTTGGACTGTTTTTAAAGGTAAAGGCAGTATGGAAATGTTGAATAATCATATTGATAAACATTCAAAATCTGAATATGAATCTAATCTTAAAATGGCTACGCGAATGAAACAGCGCAAAATTGTCATAGGCCGATATGAACCTAGAGTAGAAAAGATATATACAGAATCATTTACCTTTTATGAGTTAATCACAGAGCTTCGGCAACGTCTTTATATTCCCGATCATCAAACAATTACGGTAATAGCAGGTGAAAAAGAGACTACTACTCCTGTTACTGCTAATGATCAAAAAACCGTTGATAGCGATGGAACAGTTACAGTTACTTTTTCAGCAGAATCAGTAGAAGAAATTGTAACATTAGCACAAAAAATTGATCAATTTGCTAAAGAAAAAGTTACTCTTTTAGATAAATTAATGAATGAGATGCAAAACGAAGAAATTGTACCTTATTTGCCATCGAAAAAGCTATTCAATAAAAATAAAAAGACAAAAAATGAAGAGCAATCTTAACGTAGAAATTCCTGATTTATTAAAATTTTGTCCCAAAAGTATTATGACCGAATTACTCTACATCATAAGTCTTCGAAATCAATAAAATGCAACTCATGAGAAAGGAGAAAAGGATGACCACATCAAGTCCGGAAGAACGATTCGCCCGGCTGCTGCAACTGCAGCAGAAAAATCAGTTGCTTCAGCAGGAGCTGCTGCAGGACCCGATCGTCTCCGAATTCATGGAGAAGCACCCCGGCCTACCCCAGTCTGTGCTGCAGGGCAGCCTGCCGAAGATCCTGGAATACCGGAATAACCGGCGGCACTGTGAGCAGTGCCCAGGGCTCGACCTGTGTCCGCTGGACCTGCCAGGACATTATACGCATCTGGAAGTGGTCCATCTGGCCGGCGACACCCGGCTGGAAGACCGGCGAGTGCGCTGCAGGCATCAGCGCGTCCTGGAGCATCAGCAGCAGATCCGCCGCAACATCATGAGCTATCACGATGACCGGGAAGCAGTAGAGCGCGGATATGATGCGCAGGAAATCGCTTCCCGGGAGAAAGAGCGGACGCCTGCCGTCCGGCGGGTGCTGCAGTATCTGCAGCAGGTGACTCATACGCAGAAACTGCCGAAAAAAGGATTGTATCTGCAGGGCGGATTCGGTACCGGTAAAACCTATTTACTGGGCTTCTTGCTGCATGAGCTGGCCAAGCTGGGACATACCGGTGTTATTGTCTATCTGCCGGAATTTGTAGAAGATATGAAGCTGCTTATGAATGATCCGAATAAGCTGCAGGCAGCCATGAAACTGCTGAAAGAAACGGATCTACTGGTGCTGGACGATATCGGAGCCGAAAACCTGAATCCCTGGGTACGTGATCATATCCTGGGTATGATCCTGAATGATCGGATGGATAAAAAGCCGACCTTTTACACCTCCAACTACGCGCTGGCTGATCTGCAGACGCATCTGAGCTTTACACATAAAGACGGCGACGATCATTTTAAAGCCGAGCGGCTGATAAACCGGATTGCTCCCTATGTGGAAGTCATCCGCGTGACCGGCGCCAACCAGCGGCCGATGAACTCACTGAACAATAAAGAGGAATGATCTGCAGTCAGGTGCGCTGCAGATCCGTATTGATCAAAAAGGAGATGGACCATGCGGAATGTAGAGGAGCAGCTGCAGAAGCTTCAGCAGAAATACCATCAGCTGCAAAGTGATTATGCGAATCTGATGGAAGAAAAGACCTGGATGGAAGAACGCTATGATCGTTTGTGCCAGAATGAAGAGCATACAAAGCGGCAGATGCTGAACGTCATGGACGAAAATGCTTCTCTTCGTGCAGAAGTAAGGGGGCTTCGGGATCAGCTGGAAAAACAATGGCCCGCCCGGAGACAGAGAGAGGCGGAAACCGAATTGATCCGTGCCGCCAAAGCGATTGTCGCGTTGGCGGAGGAAACGTCTTCTTCGTCGTTGAAGCGATCAGCAGCTCCTGTACAGCAGCTGTCGCTGCAGCTTTCCAGCGAGTAATCGCCGTGGCATCTATTTCTACACATAGGGAGAGTGTGGCATGTCTTTTTGGACCACATTAATTGTAGCGGCTATTCTCGTTTGGCTGTTTAATCGATGGGCGACCCGTAAGCAGAAAAGTGAGAAATATAAAAGCCTGGGATGGGTAGCGATCGTAGTTGTCGTTTTTGGGTACCAAATCCTTGTTGATCAGTTTGGGAATACCCGAATCGGCAGCTTCATGGAAAGAGCAGAATATATCGCGCCCTATTACGTTCACCTGTATAAAACACCAGACGGAGCCCGCAGTGTTAAAGTAACTGCAGAAATTCAGGCGACCCATACGGATGATAGCTGGACGGATAATGACGGCAACGAAAACTCCGCTGCTCAGCGGGTATATTATCTGTACGAGGCTACCTTGCCTAGTGGAGAAGTACTTACTTTTTATGACGCTATCGATTCAGAGGGCAGCGATGTGGCGCTGCAGCCGCAACGCCGCGTAGAAGTAACCGACGATAATCAGCAGACCTGGTACGTTGAATTGACGGAAGAACAAGTGGAATAGCCTGACCATTCTCTGATCGAGCCCGCGTTGTTTGCCGGGCTCCTCTTATAACCAGGAGGTATTCTATGTGCGGACGATATACACTAATGACCGAGATGAGTCAGCTGGCGGAAGCTTTTAACCTGGCACACCTGCGATATGACCAGTCACCACGTACCAATATTGCTCCTACCCAGGACGTGCCGGTGATCCGGATGCAGGCAGACGGCCGGGAGCTGGAAGGTTACCGGTGGGGACTCATCCCGTCCTGGGCCAAAGATCCGAAGATCGGCTTTAAAATGATCAATGCACGGGCAGAGACGGTAGCCAGCAAGCCCTCTTTCCGGAATTTGATGCCGCGCCATCGGGTGGCTGTAATTGCTGATGGATATTACGAATGGAAGAAAGAGGGGAAAGAGAAGCAGCCGTTTCGCTTCCAGCTAGAGTCCAAAGCGCCGTTTGCTTTTGCAGGGTTGTATGATGAGTGGAAATCGCCGGAAGACGGCGAGCTGATCCGCAGCTGCACGATTATTACGACAGAGCCGAACCCACTGGCTGCGGAAGTGCATGACCGGATGCCGGTGATTCTATCTGCAGATGCCCTGGCTGCCTGGCTTGATCCGGACGTGACCGATAAGGAGCAGCTGCAGCAGCTTCTGGTTCCTTATCCGGCGGATCAGATGATCAAGTATCCGGTTTCCAAAGCAGTGGGGAAGGTAACGAACAGCCAGCTGGATCTGATTGAGGAAGTCCCTTTAAACTCCAAATAGACAGGCGAGCCGTTTATGTGTCCTTTTTTCATAAGTAATAGGCTAAAAGCGGACATAAAAAGACCCTATTGGTACCGATAGGGTCTTTTTATCTGGTCCATATTTGTCTAAATCAAGAAATGCTTCTTAAAAAAATTCTAAATAATTACATAAATAACATATATGTGTAATTCTTATGCTATAATAGAAAAAAATGGAAGATCAAACACGGTTGATTTGATGTTCTCTTTCTTTTAGAAGTTGACTATTACGTTGTTTACGGCTTTTCCATTCCTGATAGGTGTATCTTATACCGATCAACATGAAATACATAAGAAGAACTGAGACCAGATAGAGATCGAAACGGAAGCTGCATTGCGACAAGTATTCCCATTTTAATAAGCTGAATCCAGGCTCAGTGGTAACTGGATTTCCATTTTTGTACAAAATAAAGTGTACCGGCCAACCAAACTGACTACCCTGCTGATTACCTGCACCTAACAAAGGAAGAATAAAACTTAGAACAATAATCAAAATACGCATGTTTTCATCACCTTCCATATATATACTCATTTATCCATTAAATGGGTTTATATAAATATAACACTAAAGGAGTTGTATTGCATTGTTTAGAAAGTTCAGTATGTTTGCTTTGTCATCCGTTTTGCTGTTTGGTGCCGTTTCACCCGCTTTAGCTGCAGAACCTGTCGCCTCTCAAGTGACTATGAGTAAGGAAGAGGTGCGTGAAGCTGCCCAGGCGATCGCAGAGAAATACGGGATGGAACTATTACCTGACAATTCACAAAATCAAGGAATTGTCAGCGAAAAGGTATCCGAGCCTATCCAATTTAAATCGATTGAGGAGCTCGATGCTTTTATGAAGGCTTTGGTTGAAGCAGACAAAGCGTCTTCCTCTGAAACCCAGAATGTGGTGACTCCTGTTCCCCCTGTACCTGGCGCCAGTGCTTCTCATGATGGAGGCAGAGAGGCGGCAGCTTTCACTCGCAGCTATACCGATGGACAGATTACTTGGTACCAAACGTTGATTTTGGGCGCTTGGTCCTGGAAAAATATCTATTACAACTATAAAATTACCTGGGACCAAAATTATAGTAACCCAGGATTAAGTGGAATATCGAATATTACTTCTGGTTTAACCGGTCTGCAGGCAGGATTAAGCTGGACTCAAACAAGCGCGAGCAGCTCATTCAGCAAAAGCACCGCCAACCTGACCGTAAAAGGGTATTATCTGGTCGGTAGCGAAGTGTACGGGGTACCTATTGGCATGAAATATCAATCTACCTGGACTAACAGCAAAACACACACCTTCCCGAATTGGGGTTAATCTTTATACTTAATCTATAAAGAGAAAGAAGCCCGGCGCTCCCGGGCTTCTTTCTCTTTATAAACGGTTCAAAAAGGCAAATACCATAGGTAAAAGCGAAGTCAGTAAAGGCCAGTTACTCGGTGATTGATACGACGTCACCGAGCTTCAGGTGTACGGCTTCATAGTCGCTGTCATATACGACCAGGACGCGGGTCTGAACATCACAGCTATGTAGAATACCCTGCAGCTGCTGTATCCGTTTATCCCGGTAAAAGGAGACGGTGACCGGGCGGTGATCCATCAGGTGGCGATGCAGCGCATGATTCAGCTCATCCAGCTGATCAGCACTCAGAATAGGCCGCGGGACGTCTTCTTGCGCGAATAGCCATTCCTGCAGCCGGTCACGGTGTTCCGGAAGGAAGAGCCCTCCCCACTTTTTGTTGTTATCAAGACTTATTTTCTTAGATATGTTATAGACAACCAAAGTAATCGTTATGGATATATCCACAACGATTACTTTATATTGAAATTTCTTTTTACAGAATTTTCTCCATAATCATAACGTCGATAAGTTTTCCATCTAAAACCCCTTGCTTCTCAAAAGTGCCAACCGTACGATATCCCTGTTTTTGGTACAATCTTTGTCCTGCTACATTAAATGAAAAAGTGAATAAAATAATTTTATAAAATTTATTTATTTCAGCTATATGTTCTAAAGCCATAAGTAGCTGGCTTCCTGCACCTTTTCCCCTAAAGTCTCGTGCAATGTAAATCGATAAGTCAGCTACTCCATCATATGCACAACGCTGTGAATAGGGGTTTAAAGCTGCCCATCCTACCAATTGCCCTTCGTGCTGTATGATAAGTGCTGTATATCTACCTTGATGCTGAGCAAACCAATTTCCCATATAATTGAGATCTTTCGTTTCGGATTCCAAGGTGGCAATTCGATCTTCGATTCCTTGATTATATATCTCTAAAATAGTAAGAAGGTCTTCTTTTTGTGCAGGTCGAACCGAAAACGATAGCGCAGACGAGTGAGAGGAGGGCATATCCTATTTCCACCTTTCTTAAGGTTTAACAGCCTGGATCACAGCAGATACAATGTAATTTTCAATATTAGCCCCCGGGAGCCATTCTTTTAAAAAGTTTTTAGATTCATCTTTAGGTTCAACCCGGATTTGTGTGAATCCACTTTGTTCCATCATTGTTGTAAGTTCGACGATAGAAGATGCACCTGAGATACATCCACTATACAAGTCGTGCAAATCGTTTTTTATAACTGGAGGGAGTTCTGCTGTCGTTACAATATCGGAGATCGCTAGGCGTCCTCCAGAACGAAGTACACGGTACGCTTCTTGAAAGACTTGATTTTTGTCTGGAGATAAATTAATAACACAATTGGAAATAATAACATCGATAGTTTCATCAGCTACTGGTAAGTGTTCAATCTCTCCAAGACGAAAATCAACCACTTTATTTTGTGCTGTTTCGGCGTTTGCACGAGCTTTGGTAACCATTGCAGGTGTCATATCTACTCCAATCACTTTACCGCTCGTTCCTACCTGACGAGCAGCAAGAAAACAATCGAAACCAGCACCACTGCCTAAATCCAGCACAGTTTCGCCAGGCTGTAAACTAGCGATAGCTTGAGGATTACCACATCCGAGCCCTAAGTTTGCTCCGGCAGGTACAGCTTGGAGTTCAGCAGAAGAATATCCTAATTGGGCAGAAACTTGATCGACATCCTTCACTGGATCATAAGAAGAATCGGTTTGACAACAGGTACTGGAGGGTTGTGCTTGAAGAGCAATTTCCTGGTAGCGTTCTCGAACATTCTGGCGAATTTCATCATGTTTTTGTGTAGTCAATAGTATACACTCCTTCAAAATGGATTTTAAAAAAACTTGCGTTCATCAAGTAATTCTATTTATTTGGTACGGATTGGAGAGCAACAACGACTGGATTTAGCCATTGCTTCATTGAACAAATGAATGGAACGAACAACAGTCTCTTGCTCAAAAGGAGTGAGATAGGAGAAGACTTCATCTAAATAACTGTTCATTTGTTGATCAATGGTAGTTGCAATGTACTGCCCTGTAGGTGTTAAGGTCAGCAGCGATACCCGGCGATCATCCGGATTAGCTTCTTTTTGCAACAGCCCCATTTTAATGAGCGTCTGGACTTGACGGCTAAAAGTAGTAAGATCTGTTCCTAATAATTCAGCAATCTGCTGAATAGAAGCACGATCACGCTGATTGATCTCGTATAAAATATGGCTTTGAGCAGCAGATATATCATGTCCTCCAATACTACAACAATCCTTGTTTAGTAAACCAAAACGTCGAGTCATGATCTGAAACAGTTCACGTTTATTTTGCATCGATATTCACCTCTCTTACGTTATAAACGAAATAGTTGCAAAATACAAGTTTATTCATAAGAAATTCATCTTGATTGTTAATCGTTTTCTAATTATGATATAAGCATATAGTTATTTTAGAAGGAGGGATGAAATGGACTTGGTCACAGAAATGTCTGACCATTTTAAATTACTGGGAGATAAAACACGGTTAATCATGATGGCGTTGCTACAAGGACGAGAATGGTGTGTTTGTGAATTTGTTGAATTATTTAATATTTCTCAGCCAGCAGTGAGCCAGCATATACGTAAACTCAAGGCTGCGCAGCTGGTCAAAGAACAGCGAAGGGGACAATGGGTATATTACTCTTTAAATACTTCGGACAAACCACATATCGAAGCGATTTTATCATCTGTTCCAAAAAAAGAAGAAATTCTAAAAGGGCTGAAAAAACAAGAGCCGGTTGCTGTTTGCTATTCAGACTCAACGGATTGTTGCTTGTAAGGTTCATACCACTATCTCAAAAGAGATAGCTGTATTTAACATATAAGTATATGCTTATTTATTAATGAAAGCGAAGGAGAGAAAAGTTCACTATTATTTTAATGGAGGTTTCGTTGTGTTATCTGTCGTACTCGCTTGCTTGATCTTTCTCATTACCCTTACTTTGGTTATCTGGCAGCCTAAAAAGTTATCTATCGGCTGGTCTGCCTGTGCAGGTGCCATTTTAGCTTTATTAGTAGGGGTTGTTGATTTTCAAGACGTATGGGATGTTACCCAGATCGTTTGGAATGCTACCCTTGCTTTTGTAGCTATTATTCTTATTTCACTGGTTTTAGATCGCATTGGCTTTTTTGAATGGGCAGCGCTTCATATGGCTCGTGCAGCGCGTGGAAACGGAATACGCATGTTTATTTACGTCAGTATCCTGGGTGCTGTTGTAGCCGCCTTTTTCGCCAATGATGGGGCAGCATTGATTCTTACGCCCATTGTGCTTGCTATGGTACGAGCTCTTCACTTGGATGAAAAACAGATATTTCCCTTTATCATTGCCAGTGGATTTATCGCCGATACGACCTCACTTCCTTTGATCGTTAGCAATCTAGTGAATATTGTATCAGCTGACTTTTTTGGGATTACATTTATAGAGTATGCCGGTCATATGATTGTACCCAACTTATTTTCACTGATTGCTAGTATCATTGTGCTGTACTTTTTCTTTCGGAAAAGTATACCCGCACACTTTGACTCAAACCACTTGAAGGAACCTGCTGATGCCATTCAAGATCAGCGAATGTTTGTTTTGTCCTGGTGGGTGCTTGCGTTACTACTCATTGGCTACTTTATTAGCGAGTTCTTTGCTATTCCTGTATCACTGGTAGCGGGTGTGATTGCTATATTATTTTTGATAATGGCTAGTCGAAGTCCAGTGGTATCGGTTCCAGATGTAGTGAAGGGCGCACCATGGGCTATTGTATTCTTCTCCGTTGGTATGTATGTTGTCATTTATGGATTACGAAACGTTGGGCTTACCGATTTGTTAGCTGTAGTTATTCAAAGTTTTGTTGACCAGGGAATGTTTGCAGCTACCATGGGAATGGGGTTCTTAGCCGCTATCATTTCGTCTCTTATGAATAATATGCCTACCGTACTGATAGATGCGCTGGCGATTGATGCGACTCATGCCACTGGACACATTAAGGAAGCTTTGATTTATGCGAATATTATTGGTTCGGATCTTGGTCCTAAAATTACACCGATCGGCTCGCTCGCCACACTGCTTTGGCTTCATGTTTTGAGTACAAAAGGAATTAAAATCCCTTGGGGAACTTACTTTAAAACGGGGATTATCCTTACGATCCCAACATTATTTATTACACTGCTCGGTCTTTACTTATGGCTACAAGTTTATTAACGAAAAAGATATTTAAAGGAGAGAATATACATGTCTAAAAAAACACTTTATTTTTTATGTACGGGTAATTCCTGTCGAAGTCAAATGGCTGAAGGTTGGGGGAAGAAATATTTGAATGAAGAATGGAATGTATACAGTGCAGGGATTGAAGCACATGGATTGAATCCGAATGCAGTCAAAGCCATGAACGAAGTAGGAATTGACATTTCGAATCAAACTTCTGATATTATTGATCCTCAGATCTTGAACAATGCGGATTTCGTTGTTACGTTATGTGGGGATGCTGCAGACAAATGTCCGATGACACCACCTCATGTTCGTCGTGAACACTGGGGGTTTGAAGATCCAGCAAAAGCACAAGGTACAGAAGAAGAAAAATGGGCTTTCTTCCAGCGTGTACGTGATGAGATTAAAGATCGTATCCAATATTTTGCTGAAACCGGTCAATAAAAATAAGATGGAGTGGATATCGATCCGCTCCATCTTATTTTTATTGGAAGAGATCCCTACCGATCACTTAATTCCATTTTAGAAATGGCTAGGATCTGACCGCTCCCAATGTGTAGTACGTCCCCAGGTTCTTTTTGTACGATAAATTGTTTCGTCGATCTATTAAATCGAATCATATATCCGGTTACATTATAAATCCTTTTCTTGTCCCAATATTCAATATATACTTTACTAGCATCTTCTATATATTGAAGAGCGGTATAGTGTAATTCCTCCAACTGATCATGATCCAATACAGGACGTATAATGTCTTTCTGAGAATCATAATATGCCATAAGACGTTCACGATGTTCTGGAAGAATAAAGGAAGAACTCCATGTTTTATTGGGGTCTCTTTTCATTTTAAAGAAATCACACATGGTCATGCTCCTTTCCTTATCATAATTGATCATAGCTTTGCTTTAAATCCACTTGTAAACGTTGTTTCAGAAGTTGGTTTTCGTTTTGGAGTGTGTGTATCTGAGCAGTAAGCGCCGTTATACGTTCCTGAAGAGAGGCAATAACAACTTCCTTGGAAGAATCACTCAAAATGTTTATACGGCCATTAGCAGGCTTTTGAAGGCGTAATTTTTCAATATTAGATCGAAGCTCTGCATGGTTATATAAAAAGGCCTTAGATACTCTGGCGTGTATAGATACCGTATTGAAATTAATGTTTAATCCTGCTTGTTGAAGCTGATGTATGGCCGTCCAGCTGGAACGAATGGCTTGTTCTTTCTTTTGAATCGCATGCTGCTGCAGACCAGATATATTAGGATGAGCATTCATTATTTCGTTCCTCCCCTACATATTCTCGTTTTGCTTTTTCTATTCCCATGATCAGTCCAGCAGATAGTAACGAATCTCGAATATCTGTAAAGCGTTTAATTTTAAGTTGTACCAATTCAATCGAACGTAGTCTTCCTTGTGTTTCATATACTTTTACATCATTTAATAACTGTTCGATTTGCTCTTGATAGTAATCTAGAAAAGTTTGATCAACGTGAAAGCTGCGACAATTATTTTTGATACAAGGAGGTTCTAATGTCTGTTCTAGGAAATCGCAGTGTAGCTTAGGACTCTTAATACAAAAACCATGATCCATACGAATCGCATCTAGATGATGACGAATCCAATCCAATTCCACACCATTTTCTTCAGCTTGAATCGACAAATCAGTTCGAACAGGTATCCCTGTATCACTAAGCCGAATAGATGCTTGTGCTTTCTCCCACTCTTTTCGTAGCGTACTATCTAGAATTCGAGCATAAGTGAGTGTCATTTCAGAGCTAGTATGAGCCATTAATTTTTGAACGTGTAAAATTTGCATCCCATTATTAATAAGGTTTACACCATATCGATGACGAAAAGCATGATTTTTAAAGTTATAAATATTCCCTGTAGCATCACGTAAATCTAATTGTTCGGCTAGACGAGCGAGGGCAGTGGTTACTAATCGTTGTGACATTGCTTTTTCGGACTGTCGACCAATAGATTGAGGAAATAAGAAATGATGTGGATTGTAGAATAGGTTCTCCTGTAAATACTCTTGTTGAATCCTAACGATGGTTACAATTTCTTCAGATATGGGAACCAAATGATCGACATGGTTCACTTTGCGCTGATCCCCTTTCAGCCACCATCCATTTGATTTGTACACCAAGCAGTCTTGATTTAATTGACAAACATCTGAAACACGAAAACCACTAGCTTCCATTACCAAGATCAGTCTAGCCAAGACGGGAGGCAGCAAATGGAGATGATGCTGTACTTGCTCCCAAATAGGATCGGGAATATGTTTGATATGATCATAATAATTTTTTCGTTCACGCTTAGGTAAGTCTTCCCATACTAAAAGCAAATGGATCGGCTGCTTTGGCGCTTCAGGCCAGTTATAAAGCTGGGCATATTCTAAAATTCGTCGGCTATTCGCGAGACACTCACTCACATGACGATTACTGGGTGTGCGATTCTTACAATGACTGCTCCCTCCCATGTCTACAGTCCAAACGTAGGCTAAAAAAGCTTCAATATCACTTCGCTGTAAATGTTTTAAATCCGTCCAATCCGGATGACGATCATAAATAAAATTAAAGAACAAGTAAACTTTTTTCAGAATATTCAATGCTGTAGCTACTGTAATTTGACGTTGAAGCAGCAATACATGATAGAAATATTTTTTGACTAGATCCCGATAAGGAGGAAGGATCGAAGTGAAATTGATCCGAGTTTCGCGGCGTGACATATTATAAGGGAGCCCCAGTTTATCCAGTTGCCACATATCTTTTTCATGCTCCGGACGATCATCATAATAGCCTTGAAGGAACACATATAATTTTTCTGCAATTTTAGTATAGTAATCGTAATGACCTGCTTTATATTTTGGAGTTATACGATCCAAACGCTGCGGTTTGCTTCTTTCTTTTTTTAAAAAGCGCCCGTAGCGATATTGAATAACGGGAAGAGAGTAGTCAAGCAAACTTTTAGCATGTGGATAAGCAGTAGAGAAGAAATGAGCGAATAAAAGAATGGCTGTATAGGGAACACCTAGTGCCGATCGTAAAGACAACCGTCCACTAATAAAGTGAATATAAAAATATCTTTTGATTTCTTCGCGTAAGTAAGGGTTCTCAATATAATCGAAATGAAGGGACTTATTATATACTACCGGCTTAGGTAGCTGCAGGATTTCAGATAACTGATCGGTTTGCCAAATATCTTGCTGAAAATAGAGAGGGAGAGGAAGGGAAAAGTGACTGTGTTCTTGAACGAGCTTGCGTAATATCGAATTCATAAAGGCTCCTTTGGATCGTTTGACATCGCTTGTTGCCAATCGCTTCGAATCTGGTCTTCGGAAGGATGCACATACATATGTAATGTTGTTTGAATATGTGCGTGTCCGATTAGCTTTCGTAGAGCCGCTATACTCATTCCTCGTTCATACAATTGAGTTGCGCACGTATGTCTAAACATATGGGCTGTAAAACTTAAACCCGTTCGTTTATTTAAACGTTTGATTAATGCCTGTAAAGACTCATAAGTCATTGCTTCTCCCTTGTATTTTCCACTTCGATTAAAAAAGACTCGATCAATCCAGGTATGAATGCAATGAAAGTCCAGAAGATAATTTTGAAATAAATTCATCGTTTCTGCTGTGATATAAACCAACCGGTTCTCACCTGCTTTGGTTTTGGATACCCGTATGAGGATACTTTTATTACCAATATCAAAGTCATCTAACTCTAATCGAAGTAATTCGCTAGCTCGTATTCCTGTTTCAAGCAAAATTCGAATAATTAATTGATCGCGGATATGCAGATCTTGACTTTCTATATAAAGGAGTTGTTGTTTAGTTAGCGTTTTAATGGCTCTTCGTGGTTCTTTTACTTTGAGAATATTTTTACGAAGGGTATGATTCTGTGAAGTATGATCTAAAAAAGGGCGATAGGAGTGTCTAAATCGTTTGATTTGCTTCGTTAAGGCTACTTTTATATTTTTCTCAAACTCGCCTATGCGGTGTAGATAATCATAGAAATTAATAACACACTGAACCATTAAATTGATCGTACGTTCTCTTCTTTTAGCTGTAGTAGACTGCATATAAGATACTTTATCTACTGGCAAAGGATTTCTTAGCCAAGCCATAAATTTAGCTAATAAATTGAGGTCCATGCTTTCATAGTTTTGCTGTATGTCCATTAGAAAGTCCCAATATATCTTCAGTTGATAAGCATATGACTTCAACGTGTTTGCTGCGCGCCCTATCTGATCCAAGTATTTAATGTACTTCATGATCGGTTTGATCATCTGCTGATGTTTATCGACTACAATCCAACGGCTTTCTCCTTCGTAAGGTATTTTAATCACTTGATTCATTTCTATCCCTCCTATCTATACATACGTCAAATACTTACTTTACACAGGTATACATAATCTGTATGTGATGAAAGTGATGATAGAAAATAAAAACGCAAAATACATTGAATCCTGCTTCTTATTATAGTCTTGATAATTGGTGTCCTCGATCGTGCGGTAAATTATTCATAATGACCTCCTATTTTGTGTGATCGATTCAGCGCAATACCGGCTTCGGTTAAGGAGATGGCCCGGAGAATCGCTGCAGCTCCATGCTTTAGCTGAATCCGGTCGGTCGTCAGGCTGAGCCGGCGCAGCTGCTCATGAAAGGTAGCATCGAATAAATCCAGCTGCACCGCCGACTCGTCGACTAGGTTGCTGACCGAAATACCGATATGCCGGATCGGTCCGTCACTGGCGGCGATCAGCAGCTGCTGCAGCACCTCCAGAAAGGGCAGAGAGAGGCTGCTGGCTGCGTACAGAATGAAGGAAAAGATGTGCTAATTTATTTTGTTGATCAAAGTAAACAATATGCTGATATGGATTATGTACAAGCTGGAGAAGTTCAAAAGTATCGTGATAAGTACAGACGTGAAGGTGTATATAGTGAATACGTTAACGGAACTGAAATTAAAAACGATTTGTACCGAACTATTCAAATATTCCTTGCTAAGAAGGCAGTTAAAGATAGAAAAGAAATTACAAATCTTATGCCTGATAACTCACAATTAAATAGTACACCTGTTGGTAATATTAATCATGTGAAAGCCAAAAATCTTAATATTATAGCAGAGCATAGGGATATAGGCGATATTATGGATTCAGGTACATGTGACTTTGATTATTCGAACAATGATGGTAAATATGAAATAAAAACTTGGGTAGGGAGTTATGCTACACAATGGAGCCGAGCCGGTAAGACAGCCATCCATGTTTGTGCAATAGATGGAATTTGTAAAATAGGATTCAATGCAACAGATCCTACACAACTTTCTGAAAATATAATAGAAGATGATTTTGATTTCAGCTCAAGAGTTAGAACCTTACAAAAAAATGAAGTTGTTTTATTGAAGTATCATAATGATTTTGTATTAGTTAAAGTACGTCAAATAGAAGATAGAATGAGTGGTGACAGTAAAGATAGGCTTTCAATTGAGTTTATAAATTTTGCAAGAGTTTGAGATGGCTTAATAGCCATCTTTTTTTGTACATAAAAGCATACGATTCTGGAGCTGCGAGCAGCATGGGGTATATGGCAATTGGATTGATCGAGTTCGCTGTTCTAGCTCTAATGTTCCTACTACGTAAGCGCCTGATCGGTATTTTGTTCGCTGGCAATCAGGCTGCAAGGCAGCTGGCTCTGGAAGCTTCGCAATTTGACCGTCGTATGAGCGGCGTTGGTTCTGTAGCTACACGGGCAGCGGCGCGAACAATCGGAAAAGCCTTCGGTGGACCAGCGGGAGGAGCGGCTGCAGGAGCAGCGGCTGGCGCTATGGCCGAAGGAAATGGAGGACATTCTAACGGGTTAAGATCCGGTTCTTCTTCCGGACCCGCGCTACCCAATGAATCACTGGCTTCTTCTGCTGCATCTGCCAATGAAGCGATTGATCCAGATTCCGATTATGCCGATCATGTTGAACCGCTGCAGAGTGAAAGTTTAGGCGGTGCAGCCGCAGTCGGACAGATCGGTGGCGTAGCGGCAGTTGGAGGAGCAACAGCGGCGGCCGGAGGATCGGCTGTAGCAGCCGGAGTCGGATCGGCGGCCAGAGGGGTGGTTGCTGGACGAGGTAGCAGCGCGGCAGGAAGTGCGCCCGTGATGCCAACCGTTCCTTTACAGAGTACAACGGGTGAGAATGAAGATATACCGTCGTTCTTGCGGAAACGAGCCCAACAAAGCGCGCAGAATCAAGTTGGGGATAACGGGGCAGCTGGTATTTCATCATCTAGCGGAGCGAAAATTCTTCCGATGCCGGGATTGAATTCTGCTGCAGCAGCTTCGGCAGGGTCGGCCGGATCCGGCCAGGGTGATTATGACGATGCTTCGATTCGTCCGCAAAGTCTTAGCAGCGGTGGGCTTCAAACCGAATCGCTTTCCGCACCGTCTTCCGGAGCTGGAACGATTGAATCGGTTCCGCTGACAAGTGGGGCAAGCGGTGGCATGGCCGGTCTGGAATCTCTTTCGTCTACGTATGAGGCGGCTTCTGGGGCTTCGGAACGCGGAGGTCCATCCACATACAATGAGGATTCATTGTATGCTTCGATGCCTAACGAATCCGCTCAGGGCGTGACCGGCGATTCGCTGCCACCGGCGAACGCATCCAACAGCGGCAGCGTACCGACGATCGTTCCTTTAAACGGTTCGAGAGCTGAAGCCCATGCTGGGGCTTCAGCGAATGAAAGTTCGGTTCGTTCTGCAGCACCGAATTCTTCTTCCGCTACAAACCAAGAGTCCTTCCGTACTGCCCGTGGGATGGAGTCGTTAGAGTCGACAGAAGGTTCGACGCCTGTTCATCGCACGATTGGGGATTCAGAAGTGCCGCCGACGCGGAGCGGAGGGGTTGAGGATCGTGCAAGTACAGCGAATATTGCGCTTGAAGCTACGGGCGTAGAGCTTTCACAAGAAGAAATTGCAGAGATCATCAATCAGTCGAGTGAGATTCACGATAAGAGGGAATCTGGATCCGGGGAAGGGGAATAAACGTTGAAAAAGTGGTTAGGTATGGCCGTAGCGATCGGAATGATTGTTCTTTTCGTAGCATCCATTTTTTCCGGATACCAGATCGAGCAGAGGGAGGCGGCTGCCAAACAGCAGCAGCCTAAACCCGCTGCGGTTCAGCCGGTGCGGGAGTATCAACCGGCACGGGAATATCAACCAAACGCGGAAGCGGAAAGCGTCAATCGCGTAGAAGCGGTCGATGTGCCTACGGAAGAAATGATGATCGAAGCTCAGGATGTCGCGCAAAAGTTTACTGAAGCCTATGTTCCGTTTGATGCTGAAGATCCGGATCATTTTTTGGAGAAAGTCGAACCCTACGTCACGGCTTCTTTTTGGGAAATGCTGCAAACCGAACAGCGACGCGGCACACTGACGACCGTGAAAACGATCGTTACCGAAGTGGAGCTGCTGCCGCTGAAAGAAGGCAGCAGCGAACAGTGGTGGACGACCAATGTGAATGTGGAGCATATCGGATCCCAGGGCGAAAAAGAGCAGAGTTTGCTTCCTTACGTGCTGAAAATACGGCTGGATGATGGAAAGTGGAAAGTGGATGATTTAGCGCTGAACACAAGGGCGTGGAATCCATGAAAAAGATTCTGATGTTGGGCGGGGTCGCCTTAATTCCGATTTTTCTAGCGGCTGTTCTTGTGATCGGGCTGATGATGACGATTCTAATGGGAGGAAACAACGCATCCGGAAATTCGGCCGGTGGCGGATTCGGCTGGGGTCCGGGCAGCCTATCGAATTTCGGTGAATCGGATATTCCGGCGCAGTTCTTGCCGATCTATCAGGCTGCAGCTGAAAAATACGGAACGCCCTGGAATGTGCTGGCTTCTGTACACCGAAAAGAAACCTCATTTTCAACGCATCTGACCATGATTTCGGGCGTTGGGGCAGAAGGGCATCTGCAGTTTATGCCTTGTACATTTGTGGAGTGGAACCATCCATCTTGTGCAGGTGGTGTAGGTAAAGGGGACTTCACGACTGCGGAAAAAGAAAGCTTGTCCATGATCGCTAAATATGGCGGCTACGGCGTTGATGCGAACGGGGACGGCATCGCGAGTATGTGGGACATCGAAGATGCCATTTTTTCGGCAGCTAATTATTTAGGGAAAAGCGGAGCTGCGAGCGGAGATATTGAAGGTGCGCTGCTGAAATATAACAAGGATACGTCTTATGTAGCTGAAATCATGAAGTACGCGACACTTTACGTCGAGCAGGGTTATAACGTGATCGAGGTTCCGCAAGCCGGACAGAATGGGTTTGTGCGGCCGATCAACGGGGCGGTCACCTCAAACTTCGGGATGCGGACGCATCCGATTACGGGTAAGCAAAAACTTCATGCCGGTGTCGATTTGGGCTGTTATAACGGGGAGCCAGTTCCGGCTTCAAAAGCAGGAAAGGTGATCTTCAGTGCTTGGCAAGATTCCAGCAGGCCAGGCGTTGGGTATGGGCAGTATATTCGGATCGACCACGGCGGCGGTTACGTTACGACGTACGGCCACTTATCACGGCTGATTGCGGGCGTTGGCGATACGGTACAAGCCGGGAGCGTAATCGGAGAGTGCGGATCTACAGGCGGCAGCACAGGACCGCACTTGCACTTTGAAATCATCATTAACGGTAGCCCGGTTGATCCGATGCCGTTCCTTGGAGGGAAATAAAATGTATTACGGATACCGCTACGAAGCTGATGGACGTTATCACGCTGCCGATTATATCGAATCAGCTCAAGAAATCATGGGGTATTTAAAAGCTCAGAAACGCAAGCATCCTCAAGTCCGGATTACGAATAGCGACGATCATATCATCGCGGAAACAAAAAACGGCCATATTATTTTTCCGGAATATGTGGCCGTGGCTGATATGTTAGATGAAGTCCTGGAAGATCCGAATTATGATCCTGAAAAGTTTGTACGAGAGTTGGCCGGATCGAATATCATTTACGAAGGCTACCTTCCAGCAGATAAGGAAGACGCGGTTTATTTGCTGCAAAGCTTGTATAGTCAGTATATCCGGTATTATAAAGAAGGCTGAAAAAACGGCTCAAACACGAGCCGTTCTTTTTGTTGCACATGAAACAAGCAAGAATAATAACTGACTTTCTAGTATTTTTTTAATGCTCCTCAGAATTATTAGTAAGAAGAGAAAGAAGCAGCCACCGAGAGGATGGCTGCTTTTTTACATAGCTTATGAAGCGTTGATTTACTTATATGGAAAAGCTTCGTTTTGTGAGACTTTAATTGATTCATCTGGATAGCTTTTTTGAAAATGACGCCTGACTTTTAAATGGATATCGCTTGTATACCACTTCTGCAACTCGTTTTCTTTAAATAAGGCTCGCATGCCGATTTTTTCTGAACGGCTGCCTCTCGCACCATCTCCGATGAGTAGCGTATCAATCCAGATTCGATCCGCTGCTTCTTTTAATAGGGTTGGGAAATCTGGGGTAAAAGGCAGCACTGGAGATAGTGAAGCCTGCGTGAGAATATCGGCTTCCCGTATTTGCTGCAGCGCTTTGATTCGAAGTGGAATGCCGGGTGCATGCGGAGCAAAAATCCGCCGTACATCTTCGCGATCGGTTTCGATTGTCATGGAGACAAGCAAAGAACAGTGCTTGTTCAATTCCTTTAACAAATCTATATCTCGAGTAATAAGAGGACTGCGCGTTTGAATTTGCAGCGTGTCGGGCGGATCGTTCAGCATCGCTTTTAGCAGCTCTCTTGTAATCCCTGCTTGTTGCTCCGCCGGCTGATATGGATCCGTTACAGAAGACATGAACAGATGCAAAGACTTATCTTTGGCGCGGAGCTTACGTACTTCTTCCTGATAAAGCAAGGCGGCATTGACTTTCATATCCACCCATTCTCCCCAGGGTTTATCTTTGTATCGCTGGATGGGCAGTTCCCGAACATAGCAGTAGCGGCATGCAAAGGCGCAGCCGCTGTAAGGATTCAGAGAATGGGTAAAACCGACGTCGAGGTAGCCCTTGGCAACGGTTAATATTGTTTTAGCAATCGTTTCTTTTTGTTCTGTAGTCATAAAGACCCCTATCATACTTAGCCGGATGTCTTTTAATGATAAAGCATCTTGGCGTAGATTTCGTAGTCGTCGTCTCCGAATACGTTGAATATGATCGTGTCCAAGGCATGATCGTGTGTTTGTAGCCATTGATTGACCGTTTGAAGTGCGATACGTGCAGCTTCTTCTTTTGGGAAGCCAAAAATTCCCGTTGATATGGCGCAAAAAGCAAGGCTTCGAATATCGCCTTTTTGCTGAGTTAGATCGAGGCAAGAGATATAACAAGAGGCGAGCTCTTTTTTCTGTTGTTCTGTGGGCGTCCTACCATTTGCGACAATCGGACCGACCGTGTGTATAACGTAAGACGCTGGCAGATTATAGGCACGCGTTAATTTCGCTTCGCCAGTCGGTTCGGTGTGTCCTTGCCGGATCATCAGACGATGACAGTCTTCCCGTAGACGGGGTCCGGCTGCTGCGTGTATCGCATTATCGATACACGCATGTCCTGGCTGAAAACACCCAAGCAGCGCTGAATTAGCGGCATTAACAATAGCATCGGCATGCAACGTCGTAATATCGCCCTGCCAAAGTACTAAACGATCGGACTCGCTGAAAGGCGACTTAACCGATCTTTCAGACACTTTACGCAGTTCCTGCGCATTTACGATTTCTTTTTTTCGCAGTTCACTTTGAAGCAGGTCATCCAAAGTGCGGTGGAAGGAGTCCGGCAAAGGCTGTGCTTTCCGCAGCGTCAGAAGCTTTTTCAGCAGCAAACGTTTTTCTTCGTAGCTGGATGGAAGTTCGACAGAGATTCCGTCTTCATATTCGCTCAACAGTACATGAAGAAGTTCGTTAACTCTTTCCATATCCGTCTTGTCCGTATAAGGAAGCGGAAGAAAAGGATGATCCAGTTCCAGCAGGCTGAGATACATATCCAAAGTAAGCGTCATAAGAGTTTCCTTTCTTTCTATTGGTAGAATCAAAAATCTAGCAAAGCGGTAACCACTTCATTTATGGGTTCTGTAAAAGAGATCGTTTGTGCTGCAATTTCACGAGCCCCGTCCGGATGATCGCGATTAAAACGAATTAGGGTAGCTTGTTCGTTATGAGTGGTAAACGTTTCAAAGGGATATCGAATAATGCCTGGTGTGTTGAAACCGACTCCGAATTCTAGATATACCGTTTTGGCCGTAAGAGTCTGCTGTGCGAATGCCTTATACTTTTCAGCCATTTCGTACCATCTCTCATCTTGAACAAAATGTTGATCTTTCCGAAGGTTAACGTCCATAGGACCGCCGCATACCGGACAGGCGGGAACTAGGCGCTGTGGAATTTCACAGTTGTTCGTAAGGGCCACCATTTCCGCGATTAACTCTTTGTTCTCATAAAGCTTATCATGACACCCTTTTTCGCACTGCAAGTAGCCGTAATCGCCTTGAATCTCAAATACTCGATTTTCCGGGAAACCGGCTTTGGTGAATTGGCTTTCGACGTTGGTAGAAATAACGAAATAACTCTGATCACTCACCAACCGATAAATATCCCGATAAAGAGGAGTCGCCTCTGTTTCGTATCGATTCAAACTGATATGGTGCGCCCAATAAGCCCATTTTTCGGTTTGTGTAGCAAAGGGGTAGAAACTAGACGTATACAGGTCGGTGAATTTATATTTTTCAATAAAAGCTTGGAATCGTTCAGTAAATCGCGGACCGCTGTAAAGCAATCCCGCCGCTGCTGACAAGCCGGCACCGCCGCCGATCAAAATATGATCAGCTTCCGCAAGGGCTTGCTTGGTTTGTTCGACCCGCTTATCGAGCGATGTATTCATTTTATTTCTCCTTCGACTCGGTTTGCTCCGTAACTACTACGATCTTCCCGCCGGCCGTATTGCTTTCCATCAATTGATGGGCTAAGCCGATTTGTTCTAACGGAAATGTGGCAGCTACAGGCGCCTGAAGACGGTGGTTTTCGATATGAGTAAACAGTTCTTGCAGCAGATGAATTTTGACCGGCGTGCTAGTAAATGAAGTTAGATACACGGCGGTCGGTACATCGACCATCGGTTCGAATTGATTCATCACCCATTCATTCCCGAGAATGCCGGTCACGCAGACGATGCCATACTCAGCAGCAAGGGTCAGCGAATGTTTGAGCGTAGACGTTCCGATCAGCTCAAGCACCTTATCAACGCCCTGCGGAAACTGCGAAAACAGTTCTTCGCTTAGTGCGCCACTGTCCAACCAGGCATAGTCGGCTCCGGCCTGCTTCAGCCTGTGCAATTTGTCTGCGCTGCGAGAGGTTGAAATGACGGTCGCCCCGATGCTTTTGGCGAGCTGTAGAGCCGCCAAGCCCACAGAACTCGTACCGCCGCGAATCAGCAGCGTTTCGCCTGGCTGCAGCTTCAATACATCAAATAGCGAAGCATAGGCGGTATAATACATTTCCGGAATAGCAGCCAACTGCGTCCAATCCATTGATTGAGCGATTGGATAGACCTGATCTGAAGGGATCAGCGCATATTCGGCATAGCTTCCGTCAAAGTCACGGCCAAGTCCGCCCATAAGCGATACGACGCGCTGCTCTTTATGAAAATAGCTATCGGACGGATCATCAATTTCTCCGGCGCATTCAATTCCGATGATACGAGGAAGCTTTACGGATGGCGAATGTCCCTGTCGGGTAAACATTTCCGAGCGATTGATGCCGAATGCTTTGATCTTGACTCTTACCCAGCCCGGTTTCACTTGAGGAATAGGGACTTCATCTACCGTCAGTTCTTCTGCGGTGCAGGGACGTTTCAGTACGATAGCTTTCATATTGTGTAGCCTCCCGATTCAGATTTATAGCTTGGCAGCAGGCGGAGTCAATCGTTTTTCGATATACAAAAACAAGGCGTTAATCAGCAGCGCCAAACCTGCCGACAGAATACTGCCCCAAATAATTTTGTCGATATTCAAGGTGCGCAGTCCGTCGAACAAGATGTCACCCAAACCGCCAGCATTGATAAAGGCCGCGATGGTGGCAATGCCTACCGTAGACACAGAGGCAAGACGGATCCCGGTAAAGATTGACCGCCGGGCCAAAGGCAGACGAACTTGGAACAAGGTCTGCCATCGATTCATGCCCATTCCAGTCGCTGCTTCGACAATTGAAGGGTCTAAATCCGTAAGCCCAGTCAGGAAGTTACGCAGCAAAATATATTGATTGTAAAGAATCAATACTAAAATCGCAGTCTTCTGTCCAAGTCCGGTCAGCGGGATCAGCAGGACGAACAAGGCAAGACTTGGGACGGCATACAAAATAGAAAAGAGATAAACAATAGGTCTGGAAATTACTGGAACGTACATAGCCAGCAGACTAAGCAGAGAAGCCGCCGCAATGGAGAACAGAAGAGTGAGAGCGACCAAAAGTATATGCTCCCAGAGAGCCTCGCCCAATTTATCTGCATGATTTAAGGCATAATCAATCATAAAGTTCCTCCCAGAACCGTTCCTGCTGCCTGGACGAAGCAATCAAGGAAGTGACAAATCCGTCTGCAGGGTGTTTGGCGATCCGCTCTGGCGTATCAAACTGGCAAACTTGTCCTTTATCCATAATAATGACCCGCGTACCTAACTTAAATGCTTCATTGATATCGTGGGTAACAAGCAAAAACGTTTTGCCAAGTCCACGGTGGAGGCGCAGCAGTTCATCTTGCAAAGAGGTACGGTTGATGGCATCGACTGCTCCGAACGGTTCGTCGAGCAGCATGACATCGGGATCGGCCGCGAGCGCTCGCGCAAGGCCTGAGCGCTGCTGCTGGCCTCCAGAAAGCTGAGCAGGATAGCGATTTCGGTACTCTTTCGGCGGAAGGCCGACAAGCTCGAGCAGTTCGTCGACGCGAGCTTCGATTTTGCTGCGGGGCCATTTCAGTAATTTGGGAACAACCGCAATGTTCTGAGCAATTGTCAAGTGAGGAAACAGCCCGGTTTGCTGAATGACATATCCGATTTTTCTTCGAAGCGCGACGGGGTTCATCACGGCAATATTTTCGCCAAACAGTGTGATCGTTCCGCTGCTCGGCTCTTGCAGTCGATTAACCATTTTCAGCAGCGTCGTTTTTCCGGAACCGGAAGACCCCAGGATCGTAATGAACTCTCCCTGTTCGATGTTCAAACTCACGTCCTTTACCGCGTAGTCGTCGGTATGATCGTATCGTTTGCTGACTTCATTGAATGTAATGATCGTATTCGACATGGGGTCCTCCGTATTAACAAATTATTTGATAGATTTGTAAAATTCTTCAGCTACATCTTCATAGTCTTCTTTATCGATGTCTACTTTAGCATTCAAAGCCGTAATCGTTTCGGTATCCAGAGCCGCGCTGACTTTGTTGATCGCGTCGGCAATATCAGGATTTGCTTCGAGCACTTCGTTGCGAATGACAGGAGCCAGATTGTAAGGTGGCCATACCTGCTTGTCGTCTTCCAATAGCGTGAATTTCTCCTTTTCGGTCAAACGTCCTTCCGTCGTATAGGCAGGAGCCACGTCGGCTTCATCGTTGGCAAGCAGTTCATATTTCAAGCCATTATCGTATACTTTTGAAGATTTCCATTCCAGAGGTCCATATACTTTTTCCAGAGCAGGGATTCCGTCTTCCCGCTGGTCCACTTCCCCCTGTGACGCGAAGCGCAGTTCGGAAGCGTGCTTTTGCAGATCGCTGATGGTCTTAATTCCCAGCTCTTCGGAAACTTCGGTACGAATGACAAGACCTGCACCGTCGTTTGCCTGCGAATAATCCAACCAAGTCGCATTGAATTTCTTATTATATTCTTCTTTCACTTTTTGATAGACTTGCTCGGGGTCCGTGATCAGTGGTTCTTGAAGAATAACGAGAAGTCCGGTACCCGTATATTCTGGATACAGATCGATTTCGTTATTAGTCAATGCTGTATGCACAACGGAACTTGCGATGTTTGGTTTGCGTTCAACGTTATAGCCTGCATTTTCAAGCGCCAATGCGTACAGTTCGCCGACAATCAGATTCTCCGTAAAGTCTTTAGTTCCCACGCGAATCGTCGGTTTGTCGCCAGACGCTTGATTTCCGCTACCACATGCAACTACAAGCAGCGCGGTTACGACCAAAACGACGGCTGTTTTTACTTTTTTCATATTCATCCTTGAAAACCCCTTTTTCTATTTTTGAATTTGTTAATGACTAGGTTTTTCTCCGTGAGATCTAAAATTAGGCTTGCTACAACAGCGATCAGAGCGACTGATAGTCCGCCGATCAGCAGCAGATCAATGCGATTCAGTCCAAGCCCGGTAAAGATTAAATCGCCGAGTCCTCCCGCGCCGATCTTGGCGGCGAGTGTAGCACTAGCTACGATTTCAATGATTGCCGTTTTGACGCCGGTCAAGATCAAAGGCATCGCTAACGGAACGCGAACTTTCCACAAGGCCTGACGTTCCGTCATGCCCATGCCAGACGCAGCTTCCAACAAATCGGAAGAAACGTTCCTCAGTCCAGCAATCGTATTCAGCAGGATAGATGGGATAGCAAGCAGTACGAGCGCAGTTAGCGCGGGACGAAGACCTGTGCCCATCAACGGAAGGAGCAAAAGCAGAACGGCGAGGCTAGGTACGATTCGCAGGATTTGAAAAAAACCAGCAATCCATTTTTCTTGCTTGGCATATTTGAGACAAAAAAAGGCGCCGACTATGCCGATTGTCGATGCAATCAGTAGAGCCGCAATGCTAACGATCAAGTGCTGCTGGACAGAAAGCAGGTAAGTATTCATATTTTCAGCAAAATAGCTTTGCATTTGCTTTCCCAATGCATCGTTCAATTAATCACATCCTGATCGATCAGATTCATATCTCTTATGGTAAAGAAAAGCGAGTTTACTGAAAAGTAGGCACCTTTTTAGGGGCTAAGTTACCTTTTAGTAACGATTGTGTGGGATAAGGATTTCTTTGATGCAATTTTGTTAAATGTTTATTTGATTTTGAGTTGCAGCAGGATTCAAACTCTTTATAATAAGGATAATAGTATGAATATGAAACTAAGATTCTTTTAGAAACTATTGGAGGTGTAACTCTATGATCCCGGATAAAGGAACACCGCTTTGCCCAGTTGCTACGACTGTAGGGTTGATCGGAAACAAATGGAAGCTGCTTATTTTGCGCGATCTGTTGACAGGGCCCAAACGCTTCGGTGAATTAAAAAGTAGTATTGATGAGCTTAGTCAAAAAGTTTTAACGCAGAATCTGCGTTCCATGGAGACTGACGGAATTATTACACGTAAAGTTTTTGCTGAAGTACCTCCTAGAGTGGAGTATCGGTTAAGTGAGCTGGGAGAAACATTGAGACCGATTATGAGTGTTATGGAAACCTGGGGAAATGGATACCAAAAGTTGGCTAAAGGAGAACTTTTGGTTGAAGATTTAGTGGAAGAGAAAGCTTAATTGAAAAGCACGGTATCTTAGTAATCTGTACTAAGATACCGTGCTTTTTTTGTTGAGTCCATAAGAAAGCTATCATTTTCCCTATATATGATAATTAAATTAATTTATTCTCTATATTTGCGAAAATGTGTTTTATGAATTATAATCACCTTATGAGCTTATGAATAACGTTCTCTAGTGAAAATTGGGAACTTGATCATCCAATACAAATTAGAAGGGAAAGAAACAAAATGAAATTTGAAAACACCAAAACCGCATTGCTGATTGTTGATTTGCAAAACGATAATTTAGTGAAAGGCGGAAAGTTTGAAGGTTCGGGAGCTGTAGAACATGCCGAAAAGCAAAATGTTGTACAAAACATTAAAGCTATAGCAGATAAAGCAAGAGAAGCTGGAATTCCGGTTTTCCATAACCATTTCGTTGTAGAAGCAGGGGCTAAAGGCATCGGAAATAGAGCTCCTATTTTTAAAGCCATTGCTGAAGTGGGAAGTATTGTTAGAGGAACTTGGGGGGCAGCTCCTGTAAAAGAAGTAGAGCCTCAAGAAGGAGATTTTGTTATTGAAAAATCGCGCATGAGTGCATTCAATGGTACTCAGCTCGATGTATTGTTGAGAGGATTGGGTATTGAAACGATTATCGTCACAGGCGTATGGACTAACATGGCTGTCGAACATACTTGCCGCGACGGTGCCGATCACGGTTATCAGGTTGTCATTGCTACAGACGGTACTTCCACCATTAGCGAAGAGTGGCAGAACGCGGCGCTCAATTATGCAATGAATAATATTGCAACAAAAATGACTTCAGCAGAAATTATTGAAAGCATCTAAAGTACAGAATCAGCAAATCGTTCGACACTAAATCATGATCAATATTGAACAGGCCGTCCACTACTTGGGACGGCCTGTTGTATGTTAAGTGAGTTTAAACCGAAACCTTCATAGGATTCTCTTGTCAGGCCACGTTTGCGGCACTATGGTTAAAGAAGATGTTTGATCGCATTGAATTGACTAATAGAAGAAAAGGATGATAGGCATGAGCGAAGTTGGCACGTTAAAAAAAGGTCTTAGTATCCTGGAATTGATCATAGAGAAAGGCAGTTTGTCCGTGTCTGAAATTGTGGAGATGCTACCTTTGAATAAAAGTACAACTTATCGACTTGTTAGTACTTTAGAACAAAATAATTTCATTGAAAAAAATGCAGAAAACTCGTACAAAGTATCGAGAAAATTAATTGACAAGCTAACCAATAATGGACTTAATTTCGATATGGAAACGATTATCCTTCAAGCTTCTCATACGATCAAAGAATTAACGGGCGAAACAATTTTCATTGGGATACTGAGTGGAGAGCAAATTATGGCTACACATATTATTCCAGGTCGTTTTCCTACACGCACTCATTACGAAAAGGGAGAGACACTGCCTATTTATCAGAGTGCTATAGGAAAATGTATATTGGCTTTTAAATCAGCGAGCATACAGGACAGCTATAAAGAGAAAATGAATGCATCGGCGGATGTCGAGGCCTTTTTTGGAGAGTTGGCTCGAGTATTCGAAGCCGGATATGCGGTTGATGACGAACAGGCAGAGGCCGGAGTACGGTGCGTGGCAGCACCGATTTGGAAGGATGGTCAAATTGTTGCAGGGATCGCCATATCCGGACCCTCCGCTCGAGTCTGTAGAGAAAAAGACGAAGAAAACGGGCAGCTTGTCAAATATTTTTCCAGACATATTACCGAAGCCCTGGAAAATTAGCGGCATAAGATATAAAAGAAATTTCGCACTAAAATTATTTAAAAACAAAAAGGGGATGCATTAAACAGCATCTCCTTTTTGTTTTTAAAATATGTCTCGTACATGAACTCCATTTTAATCTTCTGCGTGCAGCCTTCAAAGAGCTGCTTATTTGGATAAAATCTCAAGTTCTTTTGCAATGGATCGTTGGGCTGTCTTTAACTTAGCAACGATATGCTTTATATTATTACGCGATATTTGATAAGTGGGAGCCGCAACAGCTAAGGCTGCAACAACTTGTTGATTACGAAAAACAGGAACAGCTACGCAGCGAATACCTACAATACGTTCCTCGTCATCAAAGGCAAAGCCGTCTTTACGGATCGCTTTCAGATGGTAATGAAATAACTGGGCGTCTTGAAAAGTGTTTTTTGTTGCCTGCTCAAGTGATAGTTGATGAGATATATCCGTTAATGCGGGTTCACTCAAATTCGCTAAAATGACTTTTCCTAAAGCAGATTGATGCAATTTTGAACGATTTCCGATCTCTTCGCTTGACGATTCATAAAAAGGCTCGTGCAAAACCTGCGTCATCACAAGTTCTGTCCTATCCATTTTCCCTATATAAGTACTGAATCGAAGCTTTTGCGCCGTTTGATAGATTGAGTGTAATGAAGCCCATTCCATCTGAATACGCTGTTCGCCGCTTGCCTGTGTCGCATTATGGGAAATGAAATATTGGGTTTGAAGTTTATATACATACTTCATATCTTCTAAGGTTTTTAAAATACGAAAAGCGGTAGATTTACTGATACTTAATTCTTCCATTACATCCCGTAGTGTAACGCCTTTTCGGTGCTTGATTATTTCCAAAGCCATGAGTCCTTTTTTTAAGGTTAACACTTCATTGTGAGCCATACGATCACCTCAACATCAATAGGAATATAACTAAACTATTTGCTTAATTAATGCAATAAGAGGGAGCAGGGTTTCAAATAATGAAACCTTACTCAAAAAAATTGTTCCGTCTAATCGATATGAGTAGGATAAACTTTATCGACAATAGGAGGCGAAACATGAGATATACAACTTTGAAAAAAACCGATTTTAAAATATCAACAATCGGACTAGGTACTAATGCTGTCGGAGGACATAATTTATTTCAAAATCTAGATGAAGAAGAAGGAAAGGATTTTGTGCGCGAGGCGCTGCAGTTGGACATCAATTTTATCGACACGGCCGATATTTACGGTCTTGGCCGCTCGGAAGAATTGGTCGGCGAAGTATTGAAAGAATACAAACGCGACGATATTGTCGTTGCGACAAAAGGTGGACAGCACTGGTTTGATGACGGTTCAGTTAAAACGGATAATCATCCGGAATATCTTCGTCAAGCTGTAGAAAAAAGTTTGCAGCGAATGCAGCTGGATCATGTAGATTTATACTATTTGCATTTTCCAGATGGACAAACGCCATTGGCGGAGTCGATCGGCGAACTCTCTCGCTTAAAAAAAGAAGGGAAGATTCGAGCTATTGGAATTTCCAACGTTTCACTTGAACAGTTGAAAGAAGCTAATCAACAACAGGATATTTCCGTTTTGCAGGCTTCCTATAATATGTTAGATCGTTCTGCAGAATCGGATTTACTGCCTTATTGCAGAGAACAGCAGATTTCTTTCATTCCATATGGCCCATTGGCTTTTGGATTACTCGGCGGCGGATTCGCCCCCGATACTCGATTGGATCCGCAGGATTGGCGTAACTCGATTCCTTTTTTTCAACCCGATCAATTCCATCAAACCCTTGCTATTGTCGAAAAATTGAAAGAAATAGCTGCGGAAAAAGGGACGACTCTTCCAAATCTAGCGTTAGCGTGGTTGCTCGCTCAAGATGGAGTCGATTCTGTTATACCAGGAGGGAAAAATAAAGTTCGCATTCGTGAGAATGTTGAAGCAAGCGATATTAATTTTTCTCAAGAGGAATTAGCTCGTATTGACAGTTTGTTAAACAATCGATCATAAGCTTTCTTATACTTACCATAAAAAGCCTTTACTTGACCTTAACAGCTCAAGTAAAGGCTTTTAGGTTAATAGAAATCTTGCTCGCCTTCCTTTTCCGCATACACGCAGATCAATACAACAGCTGTATCCTCACCGATATTTCGCACTATATGAGGTGTACACGCATTCCAGCTAAAAGAATCGCCTTCTTCAAATTCACCCGAGTCTTCTCCTTGCTCCGCATAAATTTTTCCTTTTATCACGATATGAACCTCTTCGCCTTCATGAGCGTAAGGTAAGTCGCCAGTTGAAGCACCCGAAGGAAATTCAACAATTCGCATTCTTACCTTTTTCGTAGAACTTAGATGCTCCACTTTTAACTTATCTGAACCACTTGTAGTAATCATGCGCTCGTTTTTTCGTACCACTCGCATACGCTCATCTTCTTTTAACAATAAATAAGCAAGAGGTACTTCTATCGCTTTAGCTATACTTTCTAAGGTTGAAATAGAAGGCGAAGTCTTATTTGTTTCTACTTGGCTCATGAACCCTTGAGAAAGCCCTGTAATTTCACAAATCTGAGCAATCGTAATATTTTTACGTTTCCGAATGGCACGTATGTTAGAACCAATATCCATTATATACACTCCTAAAATATTAGTCATAAAGAATATAATTTTATATTAACAATTTTATCATTGACAAGTCAACGCGCGAAAGTGTAAATTACTAATATAGAATTTATATTCTAATGACTAATATATTAAGGGGCGAAAAAAGTGACAAAAGCAGCTGTAGTAGCAACAATTATGCGAGTCGTGTTAGGGATTATTTTTGTGTTTCATGGGGTTGCTAAGTTTCAAATGGGACTTGGCAATGTAGAAGCTTGGTTCAGTTCCATAGGCATTCCGGGATTTTTGGCTTATGTTGTCGCTGTACTTGAATTAGGTGGGGGCATTCTGTTAATTCTAGGTCTGTTTACTCGTTATGTATCCGGCGCTTTGTTTATTGTGCTTGCCGGAGCGATTGTTACGACAAAGCTTTCTGCTGGACTGCTTGGGAATGGTGAGTCGGCCGGGTATGAACTTGATCTTAGCTTAATGTTGATTCTGCTGTATTTCATTGTAAATACGGCTCCACTGTCTATTGATCGCTTGATGAACAAAAGAACGGCTGAATGACTAGGGGTAATACGAATGCCTACTAATTATAAATATGACGTTTGCATGCCCGCCGACCTTAAGGCGGGCAAGGCATATCCGGTTGTTTTCACGCTTCACGGTAAAGGTTCAGATGAACAAAACATGTTCGGCTTGGTTGAACCTTTAGCGGAGCAATGCATTATTGTCGGCATACGTGGTAACCTGCCGCTTGGTCCTGGATATCAATATTATGATTTGATAAGTTTAGGTAATCCGATTCGAGAAATGTTTGATGCAGCCGTTCATGGTCTGGAGTTCCTGATTGAAAAAGTGACAAAAGATTACCCAATCGATCCTGCCAGAAGATATATAGTAGGGTTTAGCCAAGGAGCGATCTTAGCTATGACTTTAGCGCTTACGATGGGAGATAAGCGACTGAAAGGCATTGCCTCTCTAAGCGGTTATATTCCGGAATTTGTAAAAGAGGAGTATCCTCTTCAAAGCTTGAAAAACTTATCGGTTTTCGTATCGCATGGAGAGTATGATTCCGTTTTCCCGATTCATGTTGGACATGCAACAGCTGATTTTTTGAAAAAGCAAACTGAACATGTGAATTTATACACCTATACAGCTAATCATGAGGTTTCAGAGAAAAACCAAACGGATCTATTATATTGGCTTCGGCGGAGTGCCGAATTGCTTTAAGCACAAGGAGCGAATAACTTATGATGCCTTCTTATTTTTTCTCACATGGTGCTCCCAACATTGTGTTGGAAGATAATGATTATACTCGTATGTTGAAAAATTTCCGACATCTGCTTCCTAAGCCAAAAGCCATTGTTGTTTTTAGTGCCCATTGGGAAGCGCCGGAACAAACTATAGGCGCAGCTGAGAAGTTTGACACTATTTATGATTTTGGAGGATTTCAGCCTGAACTATACGAAATAACCTATCCGGCTAAAAGCAATTTTTCACTTGCTCAATATATACAGAATTTGTTTACTGAACATGGGATTTCAAGCAGTCAAGATCGGAAACGCGGACTTGATCATGGTGTATGGGCGATCCTCAAGTTGTTGTATCCAGAGGCTGACATTCCGGTCATTACGCTGTCTGTAAATCAGCTTTTGTCTGCTGAGCGGCAGTATGCAATTGGCAAGGCGCTTACCATACTTCGCGAGCAAGGTATATTGATTATTGGCAGCGGGGGAACGGTTCATAATTTAAGGCGTTTGAATTGGCAGGCCGAGAGTGCGGACGTCTGGGCAGTACAGTTTGATACCTGGATTCAAAGCAAACTGGAGTCTTGGGACACAGAGGCTTTATTTCGTTACCGTGAACTTGCTCCTTATGTGGAAGAAGCCGTGCCGACAAGCGAACATTTCATTCCGCTTCTTCTTGCAATGGGTACAGGGAACACCGCACGCAAAGCCGAACTGCTACACCGCAGTTATCAATATGGCAATTTAAGTTTAAGTGCTTGGCGCTTCAGTTAAATTAAAATGAATAGATAGCCGGACATAAAAAGAAAGCCTTGGAGAGGTAAATAATTTCCAAGGCTTTTTAGTGTATTAATCGGTTGTTCATTCTGATAGCTAAGCGCTTAAAAAATGTCGAGTGCCACATACTTAATAAAGATCCCTAATATTAAATTGCTATAGTATCTGCAGTCTGAGAAAAATTAAGTCGATTCTTCATACATATTTGAGTTCTTGCTTCTTCGCATTTTTCCTAAATTGTTACCAAAAGGTGACTAGATAACAAAAAGGTGCCTACTTTTTATATGCCTTTCGAATGTGTACCATCAGGTTGAGTAAATTGGCTGCATAAGAAAGAGAGAGTCAGACTAAGGTTTACAAAGACAAAGCTCAAAAGATCTCACGGAACGTGAAGGCGAAAAGTGTCTTTGCTCAACACATTCGCTGATTTACTAAGTGTAAAAGGAGAGGGAATATGAGAAAAAAACTTTTTGCAGGATTTATTGGATGCACCATGTTGTTTGGAAGTTTAGTTGCAGGCTGTTCAACTGATCAACTATCTACAACTAACTCTAATGCAGCATCCTCTGAGTCTAAAAATGCCGCTTTACCTGCTGAATCGGTAATAGGAGAAGATTATGTATTTCCGAACAAGATTGAAGGAATGCCTGCTACCTTATCTGATTTCAAAGATCTAAAGATTGGCTCATTCGAAACCAGCGACGGGGTTGAATTATCATACTGGGCAGCCGGCAAAGGGGAACCGTTAATTCTGCTTCCCGGCTATTCATTAAATGGAGCACATTTTTTAAATGTAATGTACCTTCTTAGCGACAATTATCGCGTCTACACTCTTGACCCTCGCAATCAGGGATTGTCGGAAGATGTGAAGTATGGAAACCGTCTTTCTCGTCATGCAACGGATCTAATGGAATTCACGGAATACTTAGGCATCAAATCAGCAGATTTTGTCGGCCATTCTATGGGAGCAGCTACCTTGTGGAGCTATATCGACCTGTATGGGACAGAATCTATAAAGAAAGTGGTTTTTGTCGACCAGCCGCCTATTATTACGCCTCGTTTTGGTATGACGGATCGAGAAATTCAAAACATGGGCGTGCCGTTCGCTTCCATCGAGCAACTGGAAGAAGCTATGTTAGCATTAGACTTTTCCACCATGGAAAGCTTAAGCACTCCTTATTATGAGAATACGTGGACCTTATCTAACGAGTTTGCTAAGAACAACAAAGATTACTTGAATCGCATTATTTATGACCATGGGACGAATGACTGGCGAGATGTTATTCAAAATAAGATTGATGTGCCGGTAGCTATCTTTTCGGGAGAACTTAGTCCTAATTTAAAGGGACAACAATGGATCCATTCTGTAATTCCTGGTTCTACTTTATATGTTTACTCAAAAGAGGAATTTGGCGATCATAGTTTGATGGAAAAGAATCCGGTAAAATTTGCAGAAGACTTACAGAATTTTTTGAAGTAGGAATAAATAAATTAAAAGAGCATTAAAGTCTATTTGATAGACTTTAATGCTCTTTTAAGTGAAACTGTTAAACATCTTAACGCAGGCAGCTAAGTATGGAGGCTTTCATTGATGAATTGGTTTAGACTCTGCAAGGCTATTAGGGATTAGAAATGTTCATAAAAGCATCCTATAACGGGCGATCATCTGGGCACATGGGCAAGTTCGCATGGCTTCTACTGCTTACCCGATCTGCCGCCGATATAAGAAAAAAGGAGGAGAGACGATGCGTGTAGGTTTTGTGGAACGTCAACTACATATCAAGAAAAAGTACGAACCATACAGTGCGTCTCAACTGCAGCTGATTCGCGATCAACTACAAACGCGTATTGCAGCGATTTAAGCTATCCTGCTGATTGGACCGGCAACTATCCTGCTGATAGGCTATACCATAATGATGTATGATTTCCCCGGTATGATCATGGAACGGAGTGATCCTGGCGAATCTTGGTTCTTTCATGTGATCTTCTATTTCGTGCTGCCCATAGGGCTGCTCGGTCTGGTGTGTCGATGGATCTGGAAGAAACAATGTCAGTATATCTATGAAAAAGTAGTTATCTCTCATATGATCAACGAATGAATCCTGGACACCCAGGATTTTTTTATGAGGAGAAAAAGAGGCGAATCCGATAAAACTAAAAAATCAGGCAAAAAAGCGTTCAAAAAGCTCGTTTTTTGCCTATTCAGCTTGGACTTCAAAACCCTAAATTACACAGAATGCATTTATAAGCCATAAAGGACGTAAAGTAGAGTGGAATGAACCGGTTTTCAATGGCTGCCGCTCTTCTTGTTCTGGCGCAGTCCATGGATCATCTGTTTCTATGCTGCGGGCACAAAAAAGACCGATCTCTGATGTGGAGAACGGTCGATAGCAGCGGTTTGGTTTTCCTACACAAGCATGCGCAGAGAAGCCAGGCTTATTCCGGTTTTGCCCGGGAGTTCGATAGATAAAAGAAAACACCACTCGCCCGGCAATGGGGAAGTGGTGTTTTTGTACGGGCTGCAGCTGCACGTCGCAAAGAAGCAGTAGTTCAGAGCCCGTATAAACCTATTTGCGTCCGACCTGCAGCAAGCAGCTGCTAATCCTCTTATTGTGGATGGTAAGTATAATTAAAAAAGACAGCAACCATAGTTATGGTGACCACACAGGCCACTTATGTGCATAATAGTTGCACACATAATTTATGGGATTACGCTGTCTTGTACTATATATTACCAAAAAATAGACTTGTAAAAGATTAAGTAGTAAGTGATAAAGAAATGCCGCGGGATTGACTACCGATAGTAGGCAGTTTATGTGCTTGATAATGGACACAATCTCGGTGGGCTTACTTTCTTCCTCACAAGTTCATTATAGCATCAAGGGGTATTTTGTAAATAGTTTGGCATTATTTCGGATTAGAATCAGGCATTTCGGTTTCCTGTTCAATGGATTTTTTAAGCTGGTTGATCGTGCTGACCAGGCATAAATAAGGCACTGTGGCAAAAGGCTGGCTTTGGGTCCGTTTCAGTCCAGCTACAGGGGTAACCTATCCTGCTGGTATTATGGATTCATTTTTGGGCGACGGTTATAAACCGCATTTCCTCATCGTTATCCAGCTGAACCGTAAACTGGATGCCTTGTCCACATTCTACCGGCTGCTCCGCGCCTGCAATAGTGATATCGGTATACCCTATTTGCTGCAGTGCGGCTGTCGCGTAGGTTCGCGCCTCTGCAGATATATAGTTTTGCATACCTGCCTGGGCAAGCAGTTCGTTGAAGATCTGGCTTCGTTGATCTCGAGCTTCACCGATCTTGATAACGCCCATAACAATAATGACAAAGAAGCTTAGGGAGAGAAAAGCGTAGATGGACTGCCGAACTAATGATGTATTGGTTACCTTCAAAATCACTCATTCCTTTCCAGGCAAGAATTCTTTATCGATGAGCACATGATGCGGATCGATCGTTTCTCCGCTGAGCCAAAACTGGCCGGAAGGAGTAAGCGAATTGCCGAGTGCATCGATTACGGTAATGGTATCCGGCAATAAAACAAAGTAAGTATCTGCTTTGACCATCACAGGAGAACTGTCTGTCACCTGCAGGCGTGGCTGAACACCATTTAAGGTGTGGACAATGACCGCGGCAAGCGGCTGATCAGTGCGTATGCTGCGCCCGAGATCTTTTACAGGATGCATATTTTACTCCTCCTTATGCTATGCGCTGAAAGAGCGCTTTAGTTCAATTTCAGTTGCATGATAATACAGTTCCCGGATAAACGGATGATCGTCATACGTGATCACAATATCGGCTCCTGGCATCTGCTCATAGAAGGTCTGGAGTAGCCAGCTGACGTCCCTATGATCCTGCTCTGTATAAAAGTGCCGGTACAGCGCAGATCCTTTTTCATAATACGGTGGATCTAAAAATAAGGTGCTGTTGGGATGCCATGCCTGTTCTTCAATAAAGGGGAGTGCATTTTGATGAGAAAGTGTCATTCTATGACTCATTGCATGGATTTGAAGAATGCGCTGGCAGAGATCATCCGGATTATATCGCGCCAGGAGCCGCTTTTGAGAGCCGCTGCGCCCACCCAGGGGGTTTGCGCTGTAAATTCCGGAATAAGCCAGCCGATTAACGATTAAAGCGGCCCACGCTGCATCGAGCAGATCCGCACCAGCATAGTCGGTTTTGATAAGATCGCGGTACCTGAAAAAATCATCATGCGATGGCAGCTGCGTACGTATACGCTGAATCAAATCGTCCGGATGCTCTTTAATCAAATAAAAGAGGGAGAAGATCCCAAAATCAATATCATTCATGATCAGTTGCTTAACCAGTCCAGCTTGCAGCATAGCCAGCTCGACGCTGGCACCACCTGCGTACACACTAACAAGTGTATCCAGCTGCTGTGGTCGCATAGCGGCTGCCAGATGCTGCGCAATTTTGCTTTTACCGCCCGGGTACCGGAAAGGGGAGAGGCGTTTGTTTAATTTGAAAGCGGCTTGCCGGTCGTAAGGATCATTTACCTGTGCTTTGCTTTCTAAAAAGAGTAAAAATTGCGGACGTTTATTGGGCTCAAAATACGTAAAGTATTCCACTCCATCTGATCCGCATGCATCACACCAAAACCCTTCATCCGTCTGATCCACTTCATCGGCACTGTACTCGGTATCGCAGTATTCGCAGGTCAATAATCCGCGATCCAGCAGTAGCTCATTTCCTTGTAAAAAGAAGTCCATTTGCTTCATAAGGGTGCTCATAACCGTGTGCCTTTTTCCCGTTCATACATGGCCAGCTGAGATTTAATTAACCAGTCCTTAATACCTTCAATTTGGATTGGTTTTAATTGAAGCAGCTTGGCTTTGTTATTTCCGCGCACATCGATTTTGAAATGACTGGCAGCATAGACGATGTTAAATTGCTTCATTCGCCATGCCAACAAGGCGCCCTGACTCGGTGTGAATTTCCCGTTCTTCTCGTAATACCTCATGAAAGAAGAAATATCGACCGGATTTTCCTGCTCGGCATTTTCTTCTGCCTCTTTCAGAATCATTAAGGAACGCAGGACTGAATTATATTTGCCTTGCTCAATCATTTGATTTTTGGTTTTGGTTGTCAGCTTCTGAGCTTCTTCTTTGGACAAGTATCGTCCGGTCTGCTGGGGATCAGCGACACTGATATTGAACCGGTCAATGCATTCCGATCCGATCCAAAGTTCATGGCTTGTGTACTGATTTCGGATCAAAAACTTATAGCGAAGTCCTTGCTTCTGGCATAGCTGACAGACCTCGGTCGGCTTTTCATGATCTTCAACTTTTCCTTCAAACGCCCATTCTTGTAAAGCTATCATCAGCCGGTTTTTTTCTTGGCTTAAAGGAATTATAGAAGCTGCTACACGTCCCATATATGCATTCATATACTCACACCTACCATTCGTACAATATAACTGTCTGGTTTGAATTTACATAAAGTAGATACGGCTTCTAACTACTTAAAAATTATTGGAAAAACTTCTGTATAGTTGCTATAAACTCTGGAGTCACGGCTTCTTTTTCTGACAAAATATTTTGAAGTTGCTGCTGAAGCTTAGTAAGAGTAAAAGAGGTCGCCTGAAGATCAGTGATAATTTTTTCAAGTGAAGAGGAGTGTAACCTTCGCATTGGATTAGATAAGGCGGCTTCCGCTTCGTTAGTTTCTTTAATTAGCTCGGTCAGTTCCTGTTCTAATTCTTCAATGGTCATATGATGAGTCTCCAATAATCCGGCAAGGGTTTTTGCTGTCCCATCACCCACTATATTGACCGTTATCCAGCTGCCAGGTGTAATTCCTAAAGCGACAGAAATCGAAGCGATCAGTTCTACGGGTAAACGTTTCATTTCATCATGGTACAACTGAAAAACAGTGGCCGGACGACTTGGAAATCCATGTTCACTTAACCAATTGAGCAGGTCTTTTTGCGACCAGCCTTTTTCATCGAGCTGCCGGTTTAAAGTAAGGCTGATTGTTGAATCCGGTTTACCTGCTGGATAAGAAGGAGGACGCAAAGAAATTGGGGACCCCACCACTTTAATCCAATCATCTACTTGGATATCTAAAATGCTACATACGGCGCCTACCAGATCTAAGGGGAGGCGCTTTATTTTGTTATTTACAATACGAAAAAAAGTCTCATTACTGGTTTTTACACCCGATTTTATAATCCGTTGTACCAATTCGTTAACAGACATATTTTTCTCATCGAGTATTTGATTAATCAAAAATACTGTTTCCATGTCAGCCTCCTTTAAACCGATCATAACATAAAACTAAACGTAATAAAACAGAAATTATTTACGTTTTGTTTAAAATAATACTTGATTTATTACGTTTAGTTGTATATAATAAGAGTATGCCAAGTGAGAGGATGATAAACAGATTAAAAGTGATTGGACTTACAAAACCACCTAAATTTGCACTGGGTCAGACCGTTATTACTATCAATGCTCGGCATGAGCTCACTGACTTCGATATTACATATGCAATGAACCGCTTTATCGATGGGGATTGGGGGCTGTGTTGTGAAGAGGATAAGCAAGCAAACGACGAAGGCTTATCCACGGTTAATCCGGATCGGCTACTCGCTGTGTATGAAACTGCGAATGGAACACCATTCTGGATCATTACAGAATATGATCGCAGTGTGACGACTGTGCTCATGCCAAGCGATTATTGATCATTCAGGGGCGAGGATTTACGAGGCCATTCGCCCCTTATTCTAAATAAGGGAGAGGTACACATGAAACAAGCCATTAAAAAAAGAAACAAACCTATCAATTTGATGGCAGTTGCTCCAAGCCAGCCACCGCGTTACGTATTTGCTTGGCAGCGCCTGCCAGACGGATCAATCAACATGACGGTGTTCCACAGTACGCTGGCTGAAGCGCCTGAGATTCAGCAGATTGCAATGCTGAACGATCGGATCTGCCTACTGAAAAACGGAAAGGTGTTCATCCGAAAATTATTCGAACGTGTGGAGTATGACTTCGCCGAGCGAATCAGTATCGTAATGGATCTACTGCAAAGAGAATTAGCGGCGGCAGAGGTCGTACATGTGTTATACCAGCCGCTGAGCCAGACACAAGCAGCAGACTTCAAGCTGTATCATCAAAAGGGGAGAACGTGGGACGAGCACACTTTCTTACCACCGGACTACAGCAGCGAAGGTCATGATTTTGAATATTTTGTGATGAAGAGCACCCAAAATATGATTGTCGAGGTTGCACCGCTATTAAATACCAATGCCGAGGTGGCAGCCAGTCTGGGACACGGATTTTTGAATACATTGCAGATAACAAGCAATAGATAACTGATATTGATGGAATAAGAGGGGTTACGCTGGGGCGAAAGCATGCGAGACTGTTCGCCCCTATTTCAAAACAAGAGGTAAGGAGAAATCAAATGGATATTACAACAATGGTCAATCAGCTGGAAGCCGCGCATGAAATGTTTTGGCAGGCACGGGTTCATATCGATGGGGTAGATATGCGTATTGAATTTATCGATGCAAAGGATTGGGAAGAACGCTGGCGCATGTTCTGCGCGGAAGAACAGCCGAGCTGTACCCTGCCAGATGTCAGCCAACTTGATCCAACTAAATATGTATTTTGGGCATCTTATCGCACCTTGCAGCATGATCTTCCACGGCATGAGCACCTGATTACGAATGATCCGCTGGATGTGGTCCATATCGCAGGCACTTCGGAAAGGATGGAATGTCTAATCGATCTGACCACCTGCATATCCCGGGAAGCGGATATCGATCTACTGCATATGTCTTTATAACAACAGAAAGAAGGTAAAACGATGGAAAAACACAACATGTTGGCAATCTCAACAGCTCATATCGAGCCTACGGTGCTTGAAAAAATGAATGATGGGGAAAATGTGGGCTGCATCTATTATGCGAAGGAAGGATATGGATTCTTTCTTCCGGTGGTGGATCTGCTGGATGGAAGTGCGGGACAACTGCCGGAATGCCTTGATCAGGCGATCACACTTGCCCGCCGCGAAGGCTGCACTTTCCTGATGATTGACGGGGATGTGAGTGTAATAGAGCAGTTGCCGGAGTATGAGCATGCCTGATACACCACGATTCAAAAAAATGAACAGCAAAAAGGCATAATCGTTTGACGAGAACGATCATGCCGGGGCGAAAGCTTACGAGGCCATTCGCCCCATCATTTTATCATAAAGAGGTGGGAACTTGAAAGAGTTTGCCATGGAATACCCGTACTTTTCGACAACCGTCCCTTATGAACAAGAGGGCTTAATGCATATATTGGAAATGGTAAGCGCCGGGGTGCAGCAACAGAAACTACCCCAAAATTTACAAGTGTACAAGCTGGAGTATTTGATTGGTCTGGACGAAATCACCCTGCGGCGGATCGGCAAGGGGATCGAGAAAGAACATCAAGCAGGCAAGCATATTGCCCTGATGGCCACCGAGCTGGATCAGTTTGATCAGCTGCTTGATCCGTTCCTACGGAATTGGATGCGCATGCATTGTATCACGGTGACAAACAGCAATCTGCTGGGAGGTGGAGCCGAGTGAAGGCAGCATTTATTTGGAACAAAGAAGAGCTGCGGGACTGGATCTACCGGTTCCGCCAGAATGTGGCTGATCGCTATGATCGCCGTCTCTACGCGGAGGAAATCAACCGCTGGGAACGAAGCGCGATTCATGAAGCCCTGACCTACCGCGGACAAAATGACCAGATTGATGACAGTACGATTGTCAGCACGGTGCAGCTGATCCTGCAAACCGCCGAAGAGTTCCGGAAATCGGAAGGGCTGACCGCTATGGAAGAAGAGCCGCCGTGTTCCTTCTATAAAGGCGACGAGGATGCAGACACCGGGTTCATCTGTTCGGAGTGCAGGGAGCGGTATAAAGAAGCGTCCCGGCCGGAAGAATCCAGCAGCCATTTAGCGGCTGTACAGGGCGTCCTCCACGCGATCGAGAACGTCTACACTAAACCATGAGGCCAGCAGCAGGGTCTGCTGCTGGTGATAAGGAGCGATTGAATAATGAATATCGACCGCATTGCCGAGCTGCTGAAACAGGCGCACGCGGAGCTACGCGTGGCTAAATATATGATTGATGGGCGAGAAATGAAGATTGAATTTATTCTTCCTGAACAGTGGGAAGAGCGGCATGAAGAGTACGCGATGGGGGTCAGTCATTACTGGGGCGGCGACGAACTGGATTTCGACGATGTAGATATCAGCTTGCCGGTGTACTGGGGCACCCGGTATGAAAAAATTCTGCATTATGAACATGCCGTTCAGACGGTTTCTAATGATCCGCTGCGGCTGGTTCACGTGCTGGCCAATCAAGCACATCCCGAATGGATATGTGTCCCGGGCAGCGCCGTGCCGCGGGTAACTGCGAAAGAAAAGCCGTGGTGCGTGATCCGGGAAGATCGGAATATCAGCCTGCTGGCCGCGTACCCGCATTTGTCGCCGATCGCAGGACTACAGAAATTCATGCATGATCGCGACTATGAATACATGGATCATGAGCCGACCGGTACCGATCACTTGGTCGTCGATCTGATCAAGGAAGACGGCGAAGAGCTGCGCGTGTATGTGCAGTACGAATACGACTTTGCTGGCTGATCATTCTAAACGCTGTATCCACCAAGCCGGGGCTCCCCGGCTTTTTCTTTTTCCATCACCTAAAGATCAACGATTTAAAAAGAGAGGTATCTGAAATATGTATCCTTATGAACAACCATCGGCGCGAACCCTGCTTCGCCAATTTTTAGTCAGATTTAAAAAACGCGGATATGTCCAAACCGCCAACGGAAAAGCCAATTTGTATGCCGGATGTACCCGGCTATCTGTGCAGCTGCGCACGTCAAGCAGCAGAAAACCTTTGACTCTTCCTTACCGATCTATCCGGGCAGCTATTCATTATCTTTATGCTGTCCGCACCGTCACCCGTAGTGATCTGGAAGCGTTTAGCCGCGGCTATAACAGTGCCCTGCTGGGTATCCTGATTGAAATTGCCGGCAGCGCGGCGCGAATCCAGCGCACGGCATCGGGTCGGTTGCGTTTGTCTCTTCTTGGCGTCCGCTATTACTTTGCTGGAGCCGATCGGTCGCCGCGAGATTTGACCATCGCAGCTCATAACGGGGCGAGTCACGTATTGTTCTCTTATGCCCACCTGCGCGGTCGCCGGGCATGGAAGCAGCACGTTCAGCGACTTGGGCTTCGGATACTGCTGGATTCCGGCGCTTTCTCGGTCTGGCGAGCTGCGCAGCAGGGCAAGGTGATTGCTCCCATTGATTTGCAGGCATATATTTCGTTTATCCAGGAACACCAGGACGTGATTCACGCATATTTCAACCTGGATGTGATTAGCGATCCTGCCGCGACCCGGCAGAATGCTGAGCAGATGCAGGCTGCCGGACTCCAGCCTATCCCGGTCTGGCATGCCGGTACCGATCTGCAGGAGCTGCAGCAGCTTATTCAGCAGGAACATCCGGTGATTGCCGTCGGCGGGACAGTCGGTATGTCAGAGAAGCGGCGCAGGCGCATATTCCGCTGGGTATTCCGTTTGTATCCTGAGCAGAATTTTCACTTCCTTGGTGGCAGCAGCCGTCTTTTAACCGCCTTCCCTTGGTTTTCTGCGGACTCGACCGGTTGGCTGGTTGGCAGGAAGTATGGGGCTCTTATCGATGCGCAGGGGCAACGCAGGGCGCCGGAAATAAACGGGCTGCAAGCGACCGCACGGAGTTGTCAGTATCTGGCCAGTCTCGAAGCGGCCGGATAAGCCGTCATACGATCGGTACCGGAAAGAAAGGGAAACGTCCGCAGCCGAGCCGTTTTACGCGATAGACCCAAAAAGGGAACTTTAACCTGCCTTTTTCGCTTCTTCAGCTTGGATCTTAAAACCCTAAATAACGCTGAGGCTTCTTATTTCATCATGAGTGACCGCGGCAGAGAAAGAATAGCACCTGACCAGCGCGTTCATATTACGATGAAGGAAGGACGATCAGTATGCATAAGATTAAGATTCAGAAGACAATCCAAAAAGGGAAGGGGGTAGCTGCGAGCTGGAGTAAGCGCACCATGGTATGGATACGGGAGCGTGTACTGGCTTCGCTATTCATTCATTTGCTACTTCTGCTGATCCGGTACTGGATTGAACATAGCAGGTAAACGCTAGAACGAAAGGCAAAAATAGGGGATGGGTTGGATAGAAGAATAGGGTATCCTTCAATGACGGAAGGTAGAATATTAGCGACATCCATCCATTCCTGATTATATGTTGCGGCCGGTATCCGGTTTAATAGGCAATCGAGTGGGATAGAAAAAAAGGGAAATCTGATAGATAAGCCCTATATCCATGCGAAAAGGTGTATAATAATGGTAAATATGATATTTTATTGTATTATATTTATTACATATCACGAGAGGAGTGATAGGCGTGTCCGCATCCTTCATAAGCGTGCTATTATATATAATAGTCATTTTGGCCATTATAGGTTTGATCAGTTTCTTTGTAACTAAAGCCGTTCGGAAAAACAAAAAGAACATCCAATAAAAAAAGACCAAGCCAGGTATGATCCTGAGCTTGGTCTTTTTTACTGATTATTAATTCCAGTTAACGACCATCCAACCTGAGCTTGAAACCGTAGTATACATGATCCAGCGTGAGCTGCCCAGCGGAACCCATGCATTATCAAACATTTCAGCAGTCACAGAAGCGTTAACTTCTGCAGGCAGGCTGGAAGTGGATACGGCACGAGTCACCTTCAGAGAAGGTGCAGAGAATTTCATGAAGGCACCCCAATAATCATGATTACGTGGGTTCGAAATTTTCCATTGAGAACCTGATTTTGCTAAATCGAATTGATAACTCATTTTAATAACGCCATATGTAACTTTAGACGTCCACACTCCTGCATATCCTTGGTTTGAGTCAGAGCCATTAGTAGAAATGCCTGATTTGCTTGGGGTAAACGTATTTGTAACGGTGTATTCGTTACCATTCTTGTCGGTATACTCTTTTGTTTCTTGGAACGGATGAATAGGATTCAGTGTACTTAAATCCTGTTCGATCTGCACATCCGGTTTAATAGCGGCAGCAGTGGCAGCAGGATCAGCTTCACTTGCGAATGCTGAACTTGCTGAAGTGACGGAGAGACCGAGAATAGCCATTAAAGCAAAACCTTTAAAAAACTTTTTCACGTGTAAACCTCCTCTTATATTGGAACTGCTTCTTAATTATAGTATAAATACCAATAATAACCAAATATTATTGTGTCTATTATGTGAAGTGGTGAAAAGGGTAGGGGAAATCATTAGGGTAGATTCGTTGGAAAGTCTGGAAGGAAGGCAGAATTAGAGGAGGTACTATGTACAAACGAGTGACGAAATGGGTGCTAACGATCGGCACAATCTGTGTACTCTATATAGGTGTTGAAATCATACTTCTTTACAATCGTCATCCGACATTATACTCCACGGTGAAACGCTTGCAGGCTCATGCTCCAGAAATCGAAGCGTATGGAGAAAAGTGGACGTATGTAGATACGGAAAATGTAGATGAGAAAAAGTTAGAGAAGTTTACAGAAGGAGAAGGCGCGTACAAAGATCAAATGTATTTTTTTCCCGGTAGACCGGGTACTCCCGCCAATATTTATATTAAAAAACAAGGGACCGAATACTACCGATACATGCGTTCAACATTCATTTTTTTTCATGGCGTAGGCTGATTCAAGATAAGAAAAAGGCGCAGATCATACTGCGCCTTTTTCTTATTTCTTCTTTTTTTGCTCTTTCAGCTGCTGCCAGACTTGTTCTGCAGACTGAGTAAGCAGATAACCATCGATCCGCCGCAGCTCTTTATTCGTGCATGACGCAAAGCTTGGCTCTTGCAGAAGAAACGCAGTGAATTTTTCAAGGATGCCGCTGCGGATCTGCTCGATCGTTTCTATAATGAGATCGTCATCGATCGGTTTACCCAGCAGCTCCTCCGCAACTTTACGAGCACGTCCGGTAGTATCCAGCTGCTGGGCGACGTATTGCAGTGCCTCGCTATATACGGTCATGGCAAGGGTCAGATGGGGAGAGAACAAATAGACGGTGATCTGAACCGGCTGCTGGTCACCTTCCACATCGAAACTTTGGTTCAGCGCTTCGATACGCTGTTCAAAAAGAGGGAGCTGCTCGGAAGAGAGGAGCAGCATCAGGTCCTGGATCTCCTCTTCACTGCTATCGATTACCGCACCTTCAGCCAGAGCATCCGATGCCAAAATACACTCTATGAATATAGGCTGCTTCTGAGCGGCTGCCAGCTGCACCATTTTGGTTAGATTCGGCTGCGTTGGTTTGAGAGTAGCATCTGGAACAAAGTCCGGGTTCTCCGTGTCCAGATCCTCAGGCCGGAAATAAATAACATGATGCAAAGCGGCCAATTCCTCCAGCGTGTGTATGATGTTGTAGGTCGTCAATTTCATTGAAAGGTATCCTCCTTCTTCAACTACCCCTACAAATAAATCTCCCATATATTTCATTTTCGTTCCCTAAGTAGGTCTTTAGGTGTAGAATAAAGCAGAATATCATAATTTTCTGATTATATTTTACTACTTTATTATCATGATGCATAGAAAATATTGGTAAATCACACAGAGCAACTTCATTGAAGGGAGAACATAGAACAAAAATGATACGCATTATGATGGCGGATGATAATCGGGATTTTGTAGAGATGCTGTCTGACTATATTAATGGGCAGCCCGATATGGAGATCATAGGGATCGGGGCAAACGGGGAAGATATTCTGCAAAAACTGGCGTTTGAAGCGGAAGATCCGCCGGACGTGCTTTTGCTGGACGTAATTATGCCGCATCTGGACGGCCTTGGCGTTCTGGAGCGCTTGCCGGAGCTGGATCTGCAGCCGGTCCCTCAGATTATCATGCTGACAGCGTTTGGCCAGGAACATATTACCCAGCGAGCGGTGGAGCTGGGTGCAGCTTACTACATGCTGAATCCATTCAAACTTCTG
>NZ_AOIG01000028.1:0-94833 GCF_000346635.1 Paenibacillus shenyangensis | reverse complement strand
CGGGTTTTAAAACACGCCCTAGAGTAGCAAATGTCAGTGGGTGGAATTTATTAGAATCTATTTTGAATCGACTTGGTAAAAGGTACTATCCTTATCTTTCTACTATGGGAGAAAAAGAAATTACACCTATTGAAGCTCAAGAGGCTTTGCGAGAACTGAATCATTTCTGTACTAAAATGACGGATCTCAATGTCGATTGTATTGTTGATTCTCAGACCGGACAGAACTACAGGATTGTGCTGGAAGGTGAACAAGTTGATTTCTTTTATGGCGGAACAGAATATACCCATTCACTGAATCCAACAGGATTCTGTATAACAGATTCACAGGAAAATGTATTGTTTAGATCTCTTTCTTTCAAACAGGAAGTGAAGCATCTCGCAGAAAGCGAAAGAATAAAATCCATTGTTACTTTTACAGATATGGATACAGGAAAGCATTTTGTATCTCGCTCTGCTTTTGAACGATTAAAAAATTGGGAAACCAGAGAATTTTATTATCCTTCTGAATTAAAAGTAGTGCGTAGGAAATTAAAAACTTCTAATCTGATTTGTACCTCAGAACTCAGAGAGTTATATAAGGCATCGATCTTGAACAATAATTCAGTGTACTGGTCATAATTCAAACAGTAATAAAAGAATCAAGGAGATATTTGATATGTCGAAACAAAGCGTTGAATTTTATTGTCCAGTATGTAGACAAAAAGAAAGTGTAGCATTTCACCCACCCCAAGGATTTATACTATCTGCCTATGAGTATGCGGTATCATGGTACAATTATAATTTCACTCATGAAGCGGACTTAGAAGAAATCAATTTTGAAAATCTGCTTTTATTAAATGAAACGCCTGAATGCGCAAGGAAATATATGGTTCGATCTGAATTTCCATTCAGTGGTGAAATAGACCAAAACTACTGTGTGTTTTTTACACCAGCTATGATACGTATGAATGGGTGGGACGAACAGTGGGTCGAAGAAATTGATAAAGTGGCTTTCGTGGACTTTAAAATAGAATCCATTTTACTGAATGAATATGATCATGCGTGGATAACTGTTACTGTAGAACAAGTGTATTTGTTGAACAATCTACATACCAGCTTACCTGCAAGAACAGACTGTTCTGTATTATCAAAATTAGGTGAGTATGGCGAATTACGATTTGAAAAGTATGGGAAATGGCTGGTCTTCAGTGATACTATGCAGGGCAATCTGGGAATGTTGGCAATCATTCGAAAGTACGAGAATGATTACTATTTGGTTGCTTATGAAATATCTGACTTTCATAGTGATTATATATATGGCGGCAACTTTCAGGTTAGTGAACATATTATAAAAGATTGGATTACTCAAGCTAAGTAGTAAAAACTTCTTTATTACACAAATCAAATTTGGTACTTGTTTAGATTAATAATTCATAAAAATAGTTCTGTTGTACATAAAATCCTAACTTACGGGTAAATATATAATTAGGTATAGAATAGTAAGCAAATCCTAATCCGTAAATGAGAGGTGTTTTTCATATGACAACCGAAAACCTGAATGCCGCTGCTGCTGGCACGTTCAAGATCGGCGGCGATCTGGAAGTTAATCGTCTTGGTTATGGAAGTATGCAATTGACCGGCAAAGGAGTATGGGGTGATCCGAAAGACCCGGATGAAGCAGTGCGGGTATTACAGCGCGCCTTAGAGCTGGGTGTTAATTTTATTGATACCGCAGATTCCTACGGTCCGTTTGTAGCCGAACAGTTAATCCGTAAAGCGCTACATCCATACAAGGATGGACTGATTATTGCAACCAAAGCGGGTCTGACTCGTTCAGGTCCGGATGATTGGCGTCCGGTGGGACGTCCGGAATATTTGCGTCAACAGGCGGAACTGAGCCTGCGACATCTTGGACTAGAGCGGATCGATCTGTTCCAATTGCACCGAATCGATCCTCAAGTACCGCTGGAAGAACAACTTGGCGAACTGGAAAAGCTGCGCCAAGAAGGCAAAATCCGTCATATCGGACTAAGTGAAGTAAATGTGGAAGAACTGCAGGCAGCTAGCAAAATCACCCAAATAGCATCTGTGCAAAATCTGTACAATCTGTCCACCCGCAAATCGGAAGACCTGCTGAATGAAACGGAAAAGCAAAATATCGCCTTTATCCCATGGTTCCCGCTGGCAACCGGTAAGCTCGCCCGCGAAGGCGGTCCGCTGGACGAAATCTCCAAAAAGCTGAATGCCAAACCGGCACAGATCGCGCTTGCCTGGTTACTACGTCGTTCACCAGTCATTCTGCCGATTCCGGGTACATCGACCGTGTCCCATCTGGACGAGAATATTGAAGCAGCGAATTTGCAGCTGAGCGATGAAGATTTTGCTACACTGGACAAACTCTCCGAACAGGAATAACAGAGTCGAACCATCCCGCTTATCAATAGTGGAAAATAAAGAAAACCCACAGTGCCTCATTAATGGCGCTGTGGGTTTTCTGTTTTTGTATTACCACCTATTAAGAAATGATTATAAACAGACGTATTTCTTTTTCGTCTGTCTGCAATAATATACTATAGCCATTCTCTAAAGGCAGGTATAGTGATGTAAAAAACACCGATAACATGCAGAAAGGGGTTTTTCTCATCAGTATCCTGTCTTTTTTATTGTACTGCTTCGTCGTCACCTTCACACCTGGACCAAGCAATATTATGATTCTCTCCATTTCGCACAAGGAAGGTACGGCGAAGGCACTTCGTTATACGTATGGTGCTACACTCGCATTCGGGTTGCTGTTGACAGCATCGGCACTATTAAGTGGTATACTCGCTGTTCTATTACCCAAAATACTGATTGGTATGCAGATGATCGGCAGTCTGTATATGCTATATCTGGCATACCAGATTTCACGCAGATCCAAATCATCTGCACCGGGTACGTTCAGTGAGATGGGGACATTCCGCTCTGGTTTTATAACCCAGTTTGTAAATCCAAAAGTCATCCTGTTTACGATGACCGTTATTCCGACCTTTATTATGCCATATAATCCAGAGGCTACCGGACTCATGATAGGGGTGCTCGGCATTACCTGTATCGGATTTCTTGCCTATGCAACGTGGGTAATGTTTGGTACAATTTTTAAACAGTTTTTACAGCGGCATCAGCGGATCGCCAATCTGGTCATGACTCTTTTTCTGATCTATGCGGCTGTCATGCTATGGATATAATTTACGGCTGGAGAGGTGATCATTTTGGAGAAATTCATTTACAAACAGTCGGCAGGTATCACGGCTTTATCTGCAAGTATTACTGATTTCACATACAAAAGACACTCCCATCAGGAATACGCCATGGGTGTAACCCTGCGGGGAATTCAGCATTTCACGATGAACGGAAGCTTGCAGTTATCTCATCAGAACGGGGTCATGCTATTTAACCCCGAGCAGGCTCATGATGGGATGGCACATGATCGCAATGGATTGGATTATGTCATGTTGTATATCGATCCGCCATTGCTGCTGGAAGCCATGGGAAAAAAGGAAATCATGCGCTTTGCTGCGCCAATCGTATATGATCAACAGCTCAAACAGCGGATTATCGCGCTGGCGCACAGCATCCTAAACGAAAAAGATGAAGCACTATGCAGTGAACGACTCGTCTCTCTCACAGATGGACTGGCAGAGACGAATCTCTCTACTAGCTACAAAGCAGATAATGGCATGCTCCGGGCAGCCAAATATATGATCCATGATAACCTGGAGACTGTACTGCGACTGGAAGAGATCTGCGAGGAGCTAGGATTGTCCAAATTCCAGTTTATCCGGTTTTTCAAGATGCATACCGGGATTTCGCCATACCAGTATTTTCTCAATTGCAAGCTTGAACGCGCCAAGCGGTTAATCGAAAAGAACCGGGATATTTACTCGGCGGTGGCAGAATGCGGATTTGTGGATCTGACACATCTGAACAAACATTTCAAAAGTGTGTATGGCACTACGGCGTTTGAATATATGACTCATCTTGGTTAGAGGTATTGGACCGATTCTGCTGGGTGCACTGGTTTTCCTTTTTCCACTATAGATGCCTAATAAACGAAGCTGAAAATCATAAACATCAGAAAAGCTGTATGTAATGCAGTGATTTGGATGCTTATGCTTTTTGTGTTTTTATGAGATGGAATAGTAGTCATTAAAAAGAATTGTTGACATTATTTATTAAACTATTATATTCTTATCAACGATAATCGTAATCATTACTATTATTATTCAGAGAACATGGTACTTCTCTAATGAACTAATGAGAGGAGATGAGGCATGAAGCAGGAAGTGGATTTTGTAAAATGCAGTCCTACGCAAAATATGACTGTTCTGGTGAAGAGCCGGCATCCGGTAGAAGATCATTTGCATATCGCTTCAAAGCTAATGTCTTATGACAGTGTGCATGCCGAACAGGTTGGTTTTGTAGAGGAATCGGTACAATATCCGAATGCAGCCGCCTATTTGCGAATGGCTGGGGGCGAATTTTGTGGAAATGCCTGTATGGCGTTGGCATCATTACTGGCAGCAGAGCGAGGAGCGAGTCCACTGGATACAAGTCATATTCTGCTGGAGACCTCCGGGACCGATCAGCTGATTGACTGTCAGGTTCGTTGGGATGAAGATGGATATCACTGCCGAATCTCGATGCCTGTACCCGAGAAGATCCATCTCCGAAACCTGCAATATGGAGAGCGAAATTGGGAGGCTACCGAGCTGATCTATCATGATGCTATACACCTCGTCATGGAAGTCCAGCAGTTCAGCAATGCGATTCGGGAAGAAGCTGAAGCATTGGTCCGCACGGTAGATGTTGATGATCGATTCAGTCTGATAGGCATGATGCTCTATGATGCAAAGTCTGGAGAAATGGCGCCGCTCATCTACGTACCGCTGCTGGACAGTCTGATCTGGGAAAGAGGATGTGGTTCGGGTACTGCCTCTATGGGAGCCTATCTGGCGTGGAAACATCAGAGAAATATCACTGCTGATATAAGGCAGCCAGGCGGTACAATTCATGTGGCTGCCGATTACGGACAGCAAGGACTGAGCAAATTGGAGATTGAAGGTACGGTTGGGATTGTGGCAAAAGGCAAAGCATTTATTCACGCGTAATCGTTGTCTTGTTCAATAGATGGTTTTGTCCTGGCATGACAAAATCAACCCACTGAAGCCTCTGACTATAATAACGAAATTGGAGTGATGTCCCATGGAGAAGCTGGCAAGTATACAGGATAGTCTGAATTATTACCGGGATTCATTTCAGCAGGCAGCCGCCCAGTATGATCAGACGATGACCCATCATATGGAGCTGCAGAAGTTGATCGATGATTACTCGCGTTTTATTACCGATCCGCATCATCAGCAGATATGGGAGCGATTACAGGATGAGGAAGCTGTGCATATGTCTCTGATCGCAGAGGATTTAAGACATATCTCTGCCTGGTGTGTAGCGTTGATGGAGAAATACCGTGCACTGAAATTGCTGGAAGGCAGCAGCGGAATCACTGATTATTTCAAAAATATCGAATCCTGTATCGAGCAGGAGTTTGGCGGAGTGCAAGTCACCGGTGAATCACGGGTACTGATGATCGGATCCGGCTCGTTCCCTATGACACCAATGCTTATTGCCAGACGTACCGGGGCTGAAGTGATTGGAATAGATATTGACGAAGAATCGATTCAACTGGGAAGATCCGTTATCGATCAATTGGGACCGGAACTAAATATACGGCTGCTGTCTGCTCCAGTAGAAGAACTCGATGTTACGGGTACGGCTACTCATATCATTTTCAGTTCTACCGTTGCGCAGAAATACGATATTCTGGATCGATTATATCCTTTAACCAATCGCGAAGTTGTCGTCGCTATGAGGTATGGCAATGATCTCAAATCCCTGTTTAATTTCCCTTTACAGGAGACCGATCCCCGGAAATGGAAGCTAACCGAAACGATATTGCGACCGGATCAGGTGTTTGATATCGCTCTGTACCGAAAGGAGTCTGCACAATGAATGAATTCGGCAATGTACTGCTGCTGGGCACAGGACCGGTAGCGATTCAATTGGCGGTGATGCTGAAGAATCAGCTGAATTGTACGATCGGAATTGCCGGTAGACCCTCATCCCGTTCGGCACAGCTTATGGACGCACTGGAAACGAGCGGCGGAGTAGTTGAAGTTCATATTCAGAACGAACAACATCACCGCATGGCAGGGCAATGCCGGATGGATCATAGATATACCGGATATCCAAATATCACCGGGCAATGGGATACACTGATCCTCGCTGTAACGACAGATGCCTATACGACTGTACTGAAGCAGATCGGCAGAGAAGTTCTACAACATGTTCGTTCTATTCTACTCATCTCGCCAACCTTTGGCTCGGGTCATCTGGTTCATCATTACATAAAGGAATTCAATCCGGCAGCCGAAGTGATCAGCTTCTCCACCTATCATGGGGATACACGCTGGGCACATCAACAACCTTCTTGTACCGTACTGACGACAGCGGTCAAAAAGAAAATCTATGCCGGTTCCGTACAAGAAAAGTCCTCCCGACTCATCTATTTACAGGAAATGTACCATCGATTGGGAGTGCAGCTGCAGATGATGGATTCACCGCTGGAAGCGGAGACGAGGAATATCTCTCTGTATGTGCATCCGCCGCTGTTCATGAATGATATTGCACTACAAGCCATTTTTAGTGAAGATTCGATTCCGAGATATGTCTACAAATTGTATCCGGAAGGCCCGATCACCCAGGAACTGATTCGAAGCATGCTCACCCAGTGGCAAGAGATCACATCCATTCTGAAGAAGCTGGATATCTCCGGTATCAATCTGCTGAAGTTTATGATTGACGATAATTATCCAGTGCGGTCGGAAAGTCTGAAACGTCAGGATATCGATAATTTTGATCAGCTGGATACGATTCATCAGCAGTATTTACTGTACATCCGCTACGCATCACTACTCATTGATCCTTTTTCCGAACCCGATCGCCAAGGAAGATATTTCGATTTCTCGGCTGTACCGTTCCGTCAGGTATTTATCAATCAGGAGGGTGAGCTGGATATTCCGCGTATGCCGCAAGAAGACTATTACCGAATCAAAATGATACAGGGAATTGCCCGTCACACGAGTACTCCCTGTCCAATGATCGATGAGTTTATCCGTCGATATGAATATACGATTCGGGAGTATGCACAGAACCATTCGGAACAATCTCTATCATCTGCATTCACAGTACAAAATTTCCATGAAGATCTGAACAGTATCTGCAGTACTATTCAGCCTGTTCACTAAGGAGAGAATCATTATGTCCAAGTCATTTGCCAAAATCATGCTGCTGATTGCACTGGCGGCTACGATCCTGTCTGCCTGCTCCCCTGCAGGTGAATCTTCATCCCGCCCTACAGCTTCTGCTTCCAACAACGAAATAACCTATGCTACCGCCAAAGATATTAATGATATGAATCCCCATCTGTACACCGGATCAATGCCGGCTCAGGGGATGGTATACGAATCACTGGTAGAGAACACGAGTGAAGGAATCAAGCCGCTGCTTGCCTCCTCCTGGGAAATCTCCAAAGACGGCAAAGTATACACCTTTTATCTGCGTCAGGACGTAAAGTTCCATGATGGCGAACCCTTTAATGCCGAAGCGGTCAAACAGAATATCGACGCTGTCCAGCATAATGCGGAAAAGCATTCTTGGATCAAATTATCCACAAAAATCGTGGAGTGCAAAGTGATCGATGAGCACACCGTTCAGTTAACTCTGTCCGAACCGTATTATCCTGCTCTGGCAGAACTGTCCATGACTCGCCCGTATGTATTCCTCTCACCCAAGGATTTCAAAAATGGAGAGACGATGAATGGAGTCAACGGCTACCATGGTACCGGCCCCTATGTACTCACAGCCCATGAACCGGAGCAGTACGCAACATTCGAAGCTAATACTGACTACTGGAACGGAGCACCTTCGATCCATAAAATTACTGCCAAAGTACTGCCGGCAGGAGAAACAACATTCCTGGCCCTGCAAAAAGGAGAAGTGAACTTTGCTTTCACCGATGACCGCGGAGCGGACAGTATGGATGTGGAAGCCATGAAACAGCTGGAAGCATCCGGGGATTATCAGATTGTACGAAGTGAATCGATGAACACCAAGATGATCGTCGCCAACAGCAGCCGATCCGGCAGTCCGGTTCATGAGACGGCTGTTCGGCAGGCACTTTGGCATGCGGTCGATCGAGAGACGATCAGCCGCGATATTATGGGCGATACCGAGACAGCTGCGAACACCCTCTTTTCCAGTAATGTAAATGATGCGGATGTACCGCTGGAAACAAGAAGCTACGATCTGGCAAAAGCAGGTTCACTTCTGGAACAGGCAGGCTGGAAACTGGATGCCGACAGCGGAAGCCGAAGCAAAAACGGCGTGCCACTGAGCATGACCATGTACTATGACAGCAACTCTTCTTCGCAGAAAATCCAGGCGGAGCTGATCCAGAGTGCGGCTGCCTCGATTGGAATACAGTTGAAGCTGGTTGGTGAAGAATCTGCCTCGATCGCCAACCGCCGAACAACAGGAGAGTATGATCTGCTGTTCAATCAGACCTGGGGACTGGCTTACGATCCGCAGAGTACCATTTCGGGATTCACTTCTGAAAATGCATATTTGCATACGACCCAGGGTATTGCCCAATCCGGACAGCTATACGAAAAAATCAATCAGGTGATGGTATCGTCGGACGAACAAAAACGCAAAGCACTCTATGCGGATATTCTGCGTACGGTTCATGAGGAAGCCGTCTTTATCCCGCTTACCAACGGTAATATTACGGTCGTTGCACCAAGCAATCTGCAGCATATTTCATTCAAGCAGACACAATACGAGCTGCCCTTTGAATTAATGAGCTTTCAATAATCAGCAGGGCATGAATTCATGCATGCTCAGAGGAGGAATTCCTGTTGGGAATGTATATCATTAGAAGAATGCTGCTTGCCGTTCCGCTGTTATGGGCGATTTCCCTGCTGACTTTTATACTGATCAATCTGTCTCCAATGGACCCGGCAGTAGTGGTGCTGCAGGCACAGGGTGTACCGTCGATTACCGATGAACTGATTGAACGTACACAGCAGCAACTTGGACTGGATCAGCCTTTTCTTGTCCGCTATTTGAACTGGATGCTGGACTGTCTGCAGCTGGATTTTGGGAACTCCTATATTACAGGACAGTCTGTCTGGGCGCTGATCGGACCGGCTTTTCTGAATACACTGCGGTTAACACTGGTATCTGCAGTGAGTATTATAGCCGTATCCGTGCTGCTTGGCGTGCTCTGTGCGCTCCAGGCAGGAAGGATATTGGATAAATCGGTGCGCACACTGGCCTTCATCCTGACGGCTATTCCGTCTTACGGACTGGCGGCACTGTTGGTCTGGTATTTCTCGGTTCGACTGGATCTGCTGCCGACGAGCGGTATGGATTCGTATCGCAGCTATATTTTACCGGTACTGATTATTACGATCAGTTATGCTGGCCTGTACTTCCGCAATGTACGCAGCTCTATGCTCAGTAATATGAACAAAGACTATGTACTGTACGGGCGGGCATCCGGGCTACCCGAGAGAGTCATCACCATGCATATTTTACGGAATTCCCTGCAGGTAGCGATCTCGATATTCTGCATGGCTATCCCTATTATCCTTGGCAGTACGGTTGTAGTAGAAAATGTATTTGCTTGGCCGGGGCTTGGCAGTCTGAGTATACGTGCCATCTTGAGCCGGGACTTTCCCGTGATTCAGGCGTATGTGCTGATTCTGGCTGTCTCGTTTGTTATCTTCAATGCGATCTCGGATGTGATCAATGCTGCAATGAATCCCAAATTAAGGAATGGTCTATAAATGAATGTATGGAAAAATTCAGCCATGGATAAAATGGGGCAGCTGTCCCTGATCGTTGTGGTTGGTGTGATTATTGCCGGATTATCTGCTCCTGTGCTGGCACCGCATGATCCGCTGGCTGTGCAGATGAGTCTGCGATATGCGGAGCCATCATGGGAATACCTGTTGGGTAACGATCAATTGGGCCGATGTATCCTGTCCCGATTACTATATGGGATTCGTCCCAGCGTGCTGGCTGTCCTGGTAGTACTGCTGCTGTCCGTACTGATCGGGGCGATACTCGGATTCCTGGCCGGCTATTTTAGAGGCAAAACCGATACCAGGATTATGCGAATATGCGATGTTGTTCTTTCTTTTCCCGGTTATGTCATGACACTTGCGATGGTCGGCATACTGGGTGTTGGACTGGAGAATATACTGATTGCGTTTGTACTCACTAAGTGGGCATGGTTTACGCGCGTTATACGGACATCGGTACTGCAATATACGGAAATGGATTATATCCGGTTTGCCCGCACGACAGGTATGGGGCATGGAGCGATCATCCGGCGCCACCTGATCCCGGTCACTTTTGCCGATATTGCGGTTACAGCCAGTAGCTCGGTCGGTTCGATGATTTTGCAAATTTCCGGATTCTCCTTTCTCGGGTTGGGCATTCAGGCACCTCAGGCCGAATGGGGCATGATGCTGAATGAAGCCAGGGAAGTGATGTTTACCCGGCCGGAAATGATGCTTCCGCCAGCGATTGCGATTGTGATCGTTGTCTCCGCTTTTCATTTTCTGGCGGATTCTTTGCAGGTGGCGCTTGATCCCCGGCTGCGTCAGTCCGGCCTACAGCCGGATCGTCTGCCGGATCAGCAGGAGGTGGCGGTAAGGCTATGAATATACTGGAAGTAAATCATCTGAATATCCATGATATCCACACCGGAGAGCCAATTGTAAAGGATATTTCCTTTGATCTGCAGCAGGGACAATGTCTGGCTATTGTAGGGGAAAGTGGCAGCGGGAAGTCGGTCACCTGCCGATCGATCATGAAGCTGAATCCATCTTCTCTACAGCAGTCGGGCAGCATCGTATTTCAGGGAACCGATCTGAATACGCTGACTGATCAACAGATGCGGAAGAGACGAGGCAAGCAGATTGGCATGATTATGCAAAATGGTATGAGTGCTTTTGACCCTTCCTGTGTCATTGGTACTCATCTGCGGGAGACACTGGGTGAACATTATGGCTGGAGTCGCAGTAAGATTGACGAACGCATGCATATAGCGATGCACAGCGTTATGCTGAATCATCCCGATAGGCTGATGAACCGATATCCACATGAGTTGTCGGGAGGGATGCTGCAACGGATAATGATTGCACTTACTTTGGTACTGGAGCCGGATATCCTAATTGCCGATGAGCCGACGACTGCACTGGATATGCTGTCCCAACAGGAAGTAATGGCACAGTTTATCCGTCTGCGTCATACACTGGGATGCTCGGTGATTTTTATTTCTCACGATCTTGGAGCAGTTCGTCATCTGGCGGATCATATTCTGATTATGAAAGACGGAAAAGTGATCGAGCGCGGAGAAACCGAGCAGTTATTCACTGCACCGCGGCAGGAGTATACTCGCGATCTGCTCTCGGCCCGGCTCGCGCTGGATAATCATTTCAGACAGCTGATGGAGAGAAAGGAAGGCTGAATATGCTGCAAGTTCAGAATATAGAGAAATCATACCGAACCGGCGGATTATGGAAAAAGCAATCGCAACAGGTACTTCGTGACGTAAGCTTTACCTGTAAAGAAGGCGAGTGCCTCGGTATTATTGGTGAAAGCGGCAGCGGCAAATCTACATTGGGACGTCTGATCCTGGGTATTGATCAACCCGACCAGGGAGCGATTCTGTTCTATGGACAATCTGTAGAGCAGAGGAAGGTACGACGGGGAATGATCAGTGCCGTATTTCAGGATTATACCTCATCAATTAATCCCTTTTATACAGTAGAACAGGCGATCAGGGAACCGCTGGAGCAGGAAGGGCAATCACGCATGGAGCAGAGCAGGCAGATAGATGAACTATTGGAGCAGGTGGGGTTAAGCCTAGATTATCGATCCAAATATCCCCATGAATTGTCCGGCGGCGAAGCGCAGCGGGTATGCATTGCCAGAGCAGTATCGACCAGACCGCGCTATCTTGTGCTGGATGAGGCGATCAGCTCGCTGGATGTGCGGATTCAGGTACAGGTACTTCATTTGCTCCAGGAACTGAAGTCCGTCTATGGGATGGGTTATATCTTTATTACGCATGATATTCAGGCGGCCGCTTATATGTGCGAGCGAATGATCATTTTTCAAAAAGGACAGATTGTAGAGACAATCGATACCGCAAGGTTAAGTGATGTACAGTCCGATTATGGCCGTACACTGCTAAGTGCAGCGATTGCACGATAGACGATAAGGAGGAGAATTAGTGAACGGAGCGCTATCCTGGCCCTTTTTGCGGCTGTATATTCTGGTGCTGGGTTATTTCAGTGCCAACGCGATCCTCAATGTGATTATTCCGCTGCAGGGGAATGCCTGGGGAGCGAGCAATACAGCCATTGGTGTGATTATGGGCGCTTATTTATTTACGACCATGTTTTTCCGGCCCTGGGCCGGGCAGATGATTCAGCAGCATGGCCCTATCCGCGTACTGCGCATTATTCTGGTGATTAATGCATTGGCACTTGTGCTGTACACGTTCACAGGACCGGCAGGGTATCTGCTGGCACGAATTCTGCAAGGCGTATCCACTGCCTTTTTCTCGATGGCACTGCAGATCGGAATTATCGATGCGCTGCCGGAGAAAGATCGATCCCAGGGGATTTCCCTTTATTCATTATGTTCTTATATGCCCGGGATTATTGCTCCGGTGCTGGCACTGGGTATCTGGCAGAGTGGTAACAGTAATTACTTTACCCTGACGATGATAGCGATAGCGATCTTCACCGGAGTATTCGGATATACGGTTCGAATGGACCGCAATCGGAAGGCAACGAATCAGACGGGCAAACTGCAACGCCTGGGAACATGGTCATCCCTCAGTCAGCTGATGAGAAATCCGCTGCTGCGCAATTGCAGTGTGATTATGTTGGCTGCTTCTACTGTATTTGGAGCGATTACGACCTTTATCCCGTTATATGCTGCCCAGCTGTCCAGCGGTAGTGCAGGTATCTATCTGATGCTTCAGGCAGCCAGTGTAGTGATTGCACGGTTTGCACTTCGTAAAAAAATCCCTTCGGACGGGTGCTGGCATACACCGTTTATTATCGGAGCACTGGTACTGATGACGGTAGCCGCGCAGTTGGTAAGTATATCGATTGTCGGAGGATTCTTGTTCCTGTATAGCGGAGCTGTATTGATGGGTATCGCTCAGGCAGTCATTTATCCGACGCTGACCACGTATCTCAGTTTTGTACTGCCCGAGCAGAGCCGCAATATATTGATGGGTCTGTTTATTGCGACAGCCGATCTGGGTATGTCGCTGGGTAGTATCCTTATGGGTCCGCTGGCAGACTATTGGTCGTATTCCTGGATGTATGGCATTTGTGCAGCGGTCGGCGCTCTGCTGATTCTGTTTGTATTGCTGCAGCAGCAGGTGATGAGAACTGGAATGATCAGGAATCCCAGCTGATCCGGAATTGTTCCGGCGTCATATGAACCACTTTTTTGAAGCAATGAATAAAGTAGCTGCTCTGCGAAAATCCCGACTCCAGTGCAATCTCGCGAATAGGAATATCGGTCGACAGCAGCAGCTTCTTGGCATACAAAATACGTGATTCCAGCAAGTAGGCGGTAGGAGTCACGCCCATGGATTGTTGAAATTTACGTGTAAAATAAGGCACGCTGTACCCGGTAAAACGGGCAATATCCGTAATCGACAAAGCACGGGTGCAGTGTTCACGCATATAATCGGCTGCGGCATGGATGCCGGGCAGCGATGGGTCACGGGGCAGATGCAGGGAGACTGCATCTTTCATAATATGCAGCAGCAGCTCATATAGCACAGCCGATACACGCATCTCCTGCTTCAGATCAAAAGCCGCTCCAAGCTTCATTAATTCATCCATGCACTGATTAACCGTATGTACATCCTTTAGCTGAAACAGCCATACTTCACCTATTCCCCGATTCCCCATAAAAGACTGCAGTTCATGCGTAGCAAAGTGAATCCAGCGGATATCCCACGGATCGTGCTCATCTGCTTCATAGCATTCCGGCAGACCCGGCCCATACAGAAATCCATGTCCGGCACCAAGTTCATATCTCGTTCCGCCCCAGGTCACATATCCTTTGCCCTGCAGGATAAAATGAAGATTATACAGCTGATCCAATTGAAAATCACTGCTTTTGGCAGGACGGTTCACGGCATGCGTCGGATAATCGCTATAGCCGCCAATAAAGTTTGGATAGCAAATATAATGAGGAAATGCAGGGGTTGCAAAGAAAAGATGCTCTCTCATATCCTAAACCCTCTCTAGGTGAAATTAGTGGTATTCTGCTATTCATTGTACAGGATAGATATGGCCATCGTCATACGTCAATCGCAAAATCGTGTTATCGGGATAATTACTCGTTATATACGAACACGTAAAATGAATCTACAATCAGAGTATCCAAACCATAGAGGTGACCTTAATGACAACATCTATTCAACTCAAGTCTCTGCAATTGGGAGTATGCTATTATCCTGAACACTGGCCGGAATCCCTATGGGAAGATGATCTGCGCCGAATGAAAGAAATGAATCTGTCCCATATCCGCATTGCCGAATTTGCCTGGACAATCTTCGAACCCGAAGAAGGCGTATATCAATTCGATCTGTTCGACCGTTTTCTGGAACTGGCGCAGCAATATGATATGAAAGTAATCATGGGCACACCTACAGCAACGCCTCCGGCATGGCTGACACATAGCTATCCGGAAGTGCTTAATGCCAAAATAGATGGAACCGCTTACCAGCATGGGATGCGCCGCCATTATAATTACAGCAGCCCGCGTTATCGTGAGCTGTGTGCAGCGATTACCCGTCAGCTGGCTGAACACTATAAGGATCATCCAGCTGTAATCGGCTGGCAGATCGATAATGAATTCAACTGTGAAATGGCCAGCTTTTATGCGGAAGCAGATCATATCGCTTTCCGCAAATGGGTCAAAGAAAAGTATGTGACGCTGGATGCGCTGAACCAGGCGTGGGGAAGCGTATTCTGGAGCCAGACGTATACTGACTGGGAACAGATTCATCTACCGCGTCCTACACCAGCTGATTCGACCAATCCGCATCAAGTACTGGATGAGAAACGGTTCATTTCCCATAATACAATCGAGTTTGCCCGGATTCAGGTGGATATTCTGCGGGAAATCGCGCCTAATCAGTGGATTACAACAAATGGACTGTTCGGTCATCTGGACAGTCATGCATTGACAGAAGAACTACTGGACTTCTTTTCCTATGATTCGTATCCACAGTTCTCGACCATCTCCGGGACTCAGGAAGACAAACCTTTGCTGGATCGGAAATGGAGTCTGAATCTGAGTACAATACGGGATATCTCGGCGAACTTCTGTGTAATGGAACAGCAATCTGGTCCAGGTGGCTGGGTAAACCGGATGGATATGCCTTCTCCGCGCCCTGGTCAGCTGCGACTTTGGACTTATCAGTCCGTACTGCATGGCGCCGATCTGGTCATGTATTTCCGCTGGCGGACAGCAACATTTGGTACCGAGATCTATTGGCATGGGCTGAATGATTATCATAACCAGCCCAATCGCCGGATTGCCGAGGCGACCGGAGTAGGTCAGGAATTCACTGCTATAGGCGAGAAAATTGCCGGTACCCGGTATACAGCCGAGATTGCTATTATCAAAGATTACGAGAATGAGTGGGATGGCGAATTCGATATCTGGCATGGCCCGCTGACAGGCAAAAGTATCAATGCATGGTTCAAGCAGCTGCAATATCGCCATCTGCCGGCAGATGTAGTCTATCTTCGTAATCAGCAGCTGAACGATCTGCAGCAGTATAAGCTGCTGATCTATCCGCATGCAGCAATTATGACCGAGCAGACAGCAGCTCTATTGACTGCTTATGTCGAAAATGGCGGTACGCTGATTTTTGGCGCACGAACCGGTTACAAAAATGAATACAGCCACTGCCGGATGGAGCCTATGCCTGGACCGGTCGCCAGTCTGTGCGGAATCTCGGTGTCCGACTTTACCATGATCAAAGGAACGGTTCCGGCGCCGGGACTGCAGTGGAAGCACAGTAATACAGTCATGAACGAAGCGGCAGAAGCATTTAATGATATTCTGCATATTGATGATCCCGCTGTAGAGACAATGGCGACCTATACGTCCTGCTATTATGAGGATGCCCCGGCACTTACCCGCCGCAAACAGGGCAAGGGAGAAACATGGTATTACGGAGCAGCTTTTAACGAACAGGTTGTGGATGCTGTGATTGACCTGCTTGGCTATACTTCCCCTGCAGCCGATTGGCTGGACCTTCCGGAACAGGTAGAGCTTGGAATCCGTAAAGGAGAACAGGGAGAATACATTTTCCTGCTGAATTACGGAGAGCATGCTGCTCATATCCAATTCCGTGAAGCCCGTACCGAACTGCTGACCGGAGAGACGCTACATGGAGATATTTCCATACCGGCGTATGGGGTAATGATTCTGGAACTGTAAATGAATCGATAGGGATTTGGCAAAAAGGATCTGTACTCCGTCAGGAATGTACAGGTCCTTTTTGGTTATGTATGTTGTATCTTCTTCGCTTGTTATCTACCAACGGTTCGATGCGCTCTATTCCCTGAAGGTGCAATTCTTCGTATTCTTCTATATAATACAGGGAATCAAAGCTACTGGATATTACCATCGAAGAGGTTTTGATTACGCTTACAAAAAAGTTGCATTTTATCGTATTGGAGGGATTGAACGAATGACCACTGTAGAAGATATCCGCATTGTAGAGTATGAGCCCCGCTATGCCGCTTCGCTCGCGGACATGTGGAATGCCAGCCATGAGAGCTGGGGAGGCGATAGCGCTATACAAACCGAACAGATGATTCTCAAAGAGCACCATAACAGCACCCACCTGCATGTATTTCTTGCGGTAAATGGTGAAGAGGTCGTAGGCTACTGCAGCTTTTCCCATTACAAGGAAGATGCCGGCGCACTCTATATCCCGCTGCTGAATGTACGTCCGGATTATCATGGACGCAAAGTAGGCAAACGACTCGTACTGCACGCGGTACAACAGACGATTACACTCGGCTGGCCCCGGCTGGATCTGTATACATGGCCAGGGAATGTCAAAGCCGTACCGACCTACAAGAAAGCGGGATTTTTCTGGGAGAAACGCGATGATACGACGCATTTGATCAATCTGATTCCTTCGGTGCTGCAGACCCCGGCAGTACAGCATTATTTTGACCAACTGGATTGGTATGCGGACAGTGTTCGCGAGATTGATACACGTCCGGATGGACGAGAAGAGTACGGATTCGATTATTTCATCTATGAATGGAGCAAGGAAAACACCTATCTGCGTATGGAATATGAACGTACCGGACGTGGACTGCGTCTGATCGAGACCGAAGATTATCTGATCCAGGCCTCTATTCCTGCAGCACATCGTTTGCCGTTTGGCAGCAGCTACCCTGTTCATTACGAGGTAGTGAACAAGACCGGCAAGCCATTGTCTGTAGAAATAACGGCAAAAGGTAACTCCGCTATTGATTTTGAATTGCAGGCATCTATCGTAGTCACTTCACGTGAGACGATCGAAGGCAGTTTCCATGTTCAACCGATTGAAGAAGAGCAGAATCCATTTCAGACTCATCCGGTTGTAGAAGCCGAATTACTCATTAATGGTCTGGCAGCTGTATTCAAGCTCGGCATAGAGCCACGTTTCCCTGTACGACTGAAGCTGCAGGCGCCCCATCGTAGTCTGTATGCAGGTGAAGCATTCGAATTGGAGCTCAGTGTAGAAAATGAACAGAATACCGACTACACCTATTACATGCAGTGGCCGGAAAATAAACTGCTTGCTTTTCAAGAGCCTACTATCGCTATCCATGTCCCTGCGAACTCCCGTCGCTCGGCTAAGGTAAAGGCAGCTCTGCTGGATTACGGGATCTGGCATCATCAGATTTCCATATATAACGATATGAACCGCGCCGCCAATTCCAAAGTGCTGGATCAATACATAAGCCTTATCCTACCTGGAGCCACGAATGCTTTTGGCGGTGAGACCTCCGAAGAATGGACCATCTGTAACGGTCTATACAGTGCACGCTTGAATAAACAGAGCAATAATCTGAATCTGTACGAAGGCAGCAAAGTAAAGACGCAACTATATCCACCCAAGTTCGGTCTGCCTTATAGCAATGAATTTCATAAAGATCGTGCAGTGTCTGTAACCTTCCGCGAAGAAGATGCGATGATTATGGAAGCGCAGTACGAGTTGACTTCCTATTCCCTGCTGCTGACTACAATAGTCAAGGTACACCGCAATGGTCTGATTAGTCGCCATCACCGGGTGCAGATGCAGGAAGATGCCGAAGCCCGTACAGAACCGCTACTTTTAAAAGAACGTTTTGATTTTTCTCTGGAAAATAGCATTTTGCCTTATCGTAATCGTTATATCCATACCTCCGAAGGTCCGGATGCTGCTTCTGTTGACTATTGGGAGACCAGTGAATTCACGGAAAATTGGATATTCGCTCAGGACAAGCAATCATCACTGGGCGTCACCTGGCCAGCTGAACGTCCACTACTGCTCGAAATATGGCAGTATGCCATTGAGCATCCTATCCATCATGCAGCTGGAGCCGTTGTAGAGACCTCACCTCTTCAGGTAGCTATCGGTACATGGAATAAATGGCAGGATTTCCGTACATTTGCCCAGCAGCAGGGGACATCGGATATATTGTCTGCACAGCCGTCACTGGAGCTGTTCCTGAATGGCGGCAACCCCTTTGCTGCCCAAGCTCTCGAATTGAATATTGTAGAGCATAAAAATACGGTGCTGGATGGTAATATTTATGTCTCTTCTCACCATGGAAGTATACAAGAACAGCTGAATGTATCGGCTAAAGAGAGTGTGCAGCAGTACAGTACGCAGCTGTCCCTGCCTGCCGGGCAGGAAATGGAACTGGTTCATGTACATCTGGATATGGACACGTATGAGATTAAATATGCACGGGCATTGTTCCCGGTACTGCCATCAAGCAAGGTCGATTCCCGTATTGTACAAACCGAACAGGGCAATGTTCATACCGTTCATAACGGTGTACTGCAATTTCAGGTAAATACTTCCTTTGCACCGACCTTGTTCTCGCTGCAGCATCATGGGGTGGAATGGTTGGATTCTTCGTATCCGAAACCAGGTCCGCGTTCTTGGCTGAATCCATGGTTTGGCGGTATCCATTTACAGGTGCGGGGACTGGCGGATGCGAATCTGCAGAACGAGGAACGCCAGGTCGATTTCGTAGACGTACGGGATCAGTTCGATAATCTGTGGTCTGGTATTCGTATTACTATTCATATTCGGCATAACCTCAAATTCAAAGGATTGTCGGTGGAACAGTATTATGTGACGCAGCCGGGTGTACCGGTACTGGCAACCTTTGCCCGAATCGATCAATGCACCGGTACTTCCTTGTTCCCACTGGCTATTCAATGCTTTAACTTTTACAAAGCTAGCGAGGATCTGCTGGATACTCGTGCGCAGATTCGTAATGAAGCGGGTGAATCGGTTACCTACAAAGCAGGTAGAGTGCAGTACGATGAACAGTCCACAAACCAAATCATTCGTTACACTTCAGCCGAACGACAGCAGCAGCTTACCTGGGTTGCACATTCAGAAGCTTCTTACAGCGGAGTATTTCTGAATACACATTTTGCAGCTGCGATGGCGATTGACGATATGTATCTATATGATCAGCAGCAGACAGATAACCGGCCGCAGTTCCACATCATCTCGGATGTACCTATTCCGGACGAGGCATTAACAGATCTTCGCAATATCCGCTTTGGTGAAGTGGTTCACTCATCCGCTTCCACGAATACAGCGAAAACAGATATATGATCTAGAAAGGGGTGCCATATGAAGATTATCGATGCACATGTTCATTTCTCGGAGATTGAGTCTTTTCATGAGACGGCACGCGACCTCGCTTCTATCGATTACAGCACCAAGGGACTACTGGATGAATTCACCCGGTCGAATGTGATTGCTGGTGTCGGCATGGGAGTGACGGAGACGAGCCCAGGTGCATTTCCGGATCAGACAGCTGCCAATCCGATGCTGCTCGATCTGAATGACCAAATGCCGGACAATCTGTTTACGTGCGTCGGTATTAACCCAGAGACCCTGCATCTGGAAGGACAGCTGGGTGCATTGGAACAATCTCTGCAGTCCGATTCAGTCGTTGGTATCAAACTGTATGCAGGTTATTACCACTATAATGTAGGCGATGCTATCTATGATCCGGTCTATCGACTCGCTCGTCAGTATGAACTGCCTATTGTGATTCACGGCGGATTGACCTATGCCGATAGCGGACTGCTCAAGTATTCGCATCCTCTGTCGATGGAAGAGACTTTTCTGAAGCATAGGGATATTACCTTCATGCTCTGTCATCTTGGAGATCCATGGGTGATGGATACTGCAGCCCTATTGGAAAAAAATCCAAATCTTTATGCCGATCTATCCGGTTGGATTGTAGGAGATACTACCAAAGTGCAGCGTCTAATGGGTGAACAAACCTATGTGGATCATTTCCGACGTGCGATTGTATTCGCGGAAAAGTATGATCGGCTTGTATTCGGTACGGACTGGCCGCTGGTACCGCTGGATGCCTATATCGCATTTATCAAAAACCTGATTCCCGAGAAACATTGGGAAGCAGTATTTTACCATAATGCGCTGGCTGTTTTTCCAAAAGTGAAAAAATGGGTGGAAGCCTGATCACAGAGATATGGTGAATCGGAAAAAATGAAGAGTCAAACAGGAGCGCTGCTTGTATAAGAGTCGCTCCTATTTGCTGTGGTACGAACGGGTGATTCTTTTTTCTTGCGGATTTATATGAGAATTTTGGCTTGTTATTCTGTATGGAGAATCCTTGGGTAACAAAAATGTGACAAATCTATATTTGATTGTTGGTTAAGTACTCGTTAATATAATGGACGGTACCTTACAAGATAAAATGATTCAAAACAGAGACGAGGATTACGATGAATAAAGCCAAAATTCTGATTATTGAAGATGACAAACCGATTGCTGATTTGCTTTCCTATGGACTATCCATGGAAGGGTTCCAGACCCGAACAGCAGGCAGTGGAGCAGCAGGAATGGCTGAACTGGAGTCTTTCCAGCCAGATCTGCTGCTGCTGGACTGGATGCTGCCTGACCAGAGCGGTCTGGATATTTGCAAAAAAGTAACAGCCAACTATAATCTGCCCATTATGATGATTACCGCCAAATCCGATATTACCGATAAAATACTCGGTCTTGAATTCGGAGCGGACGATTATATTACCAAGCCATTTGACCTGCGCGAAGTCGTTGCACGGATTCGTACTATTCTGCGTAGAGTCGAGCAGGCGGGCAGCCCTAATCAGGTCGAAGCTGAACCTGTTGTGATCCAATACAGGCATATCGAGATTGTCGAAGCAGAGCGGCTGGTGCAAAAGGAAGGACAGCCTGTTGAATTGACGCCAAAAGAATATGATCTGCTGCTTATGCTGATCAAGCATCCAGGCAAGACATTTACACGTGCAGAGCTGCTTGATCTGGTATGGGGTTACCATTTTGTGGGTGACACACGTACGGTAGATACGCATATCCAGCGGCTGCGCAAAAAGCTCGATGCCAACTCGCTGATTACAACTGTCTTTGGAATAGGATATAAATTTGAGAAATTGGGTGGCTGAGCATGATACGTAAAATCAGCATCAAGTTTCTAATCGGTTTTTTTCTGATTTTCTCGCTTTCGTTTGTGGTGCTTCATCAGACGGTCAAGGAGTTTATTCAGACCAGCAACCAGAATCTGGTCAGCTCCGAACTGGACGGACTCAAAAGCAACAGCAATGTCTATATCCGTCAGGCTTTTCTGATCAACCATTTCACCAGCAATGAGTTATACTTTGGAGAGATTGCCCAGGAGATTGCGAGCGATCTTAACCACACCACCGATAGCAGCGTAGGGGTATATACCGTAGAGGGCAAATTGCTCTATGCGTCAGACGAATCCCGTTTTCCTGCGCAGATGCAGAGCGATCTGCAGCAGGCGGTGAGTGGCAATACCGCCTACAGTATTACAACCGGTAATGGCAAGACTACTGTGTTATTCTCCTATCCCGTTGTTATTGACGGTTCCAAAGTAGGAATTCTTCGTTTTTACCGGGATTTCAGCTCACTGTATGAACAGACGAATCAAGTTTTGCAGGTTACCCTCTATATTGCCCTGGCGATTTTTGCAGCTGCATTTCTGTTCTCCTATATTTTGTCCCGGCATATTACGATTCCATTGACCAAGCTAACCCGCGCTTCGACCGAGGTCAAAAACGGCAATCTGGATATACGCCTGCATTTCCGGCGCAAGGACGAGATCGGCCATTTGGCTGAGAACTTCAACGACATGATCGGTCAAATCAGTAACCAGATCCATATTATAGAAAAGGATCGGGATCACCTCAAGGAGCTACATCAGCAGGAAAAGCGATTTTTCGATAATATTACCCATGAACTGAAGACGCCGTTAACGTCTATTCTCGGTTATGCGGAGTTGATCCGGCTGAACGGGGAGAAAGACCGTGCTTTTTTTGACAAAGGCATGAATCATATCATAGAGGAAAGCAGACGTCTGCATACGATGGTACTCAAGCTCCTCGAAGTCTCGCGCAATAGTAATATGCAGCACGAGCTGGAACCTGTAGATGCGGGGACGATCCTGCAGGATGTATGTGAAACTATGACTATTCGGGCTAGGCGATACAAGAAGGCTATTCAATACGAGATTGGTGAAGAACTGATCTGTCTGGCTCATAGTGACAGGATCAGACAGCTATTCATCAATCTGATCGACAATGCAATCAAGTATAGCCTTCCTTTATCCACCGTATCTGTTCAGGCACAGCGGGAAGATGAGAATATTCGCTTTGTATTCAGCAATCCAAGCGATCCAATCGAGACGGAGCATCTGTCGAGACTGTTCCAGCCATTTTATCCGGCACATCCCAACAGTCCCGAAGAAGGAAGTGTAGGACTGGGGTTAAGCATCGTCAAAGCAATCGTGGAAGAATGTGAAGGTTCCATTTTTATTACCAATGAGCATAACCATACGGTAGTTACTGTGGAATTAGCCGCCCTGGATATAGTGGAAAGTGAGAAAAAATGATGAAATACAATTCTATTAGAGCTTTTGCCGGACTGATTATTCTTATGATGTGTGTATCGGCATGCAGTGCAGAAACTCATACCGAGACGTTTGTCATGTCAAGCGGTAACGAGGTGACCAGCGTCGAACAGAGTTCCCGACCTTTTCAGATTCACAAAATCTATCGTCTTCCTGAAGCGTTGACAAATACAGTGCGATTGCTTGGCTGGTCGTCTTCCGATTCAGTTGTTGTAGCTGACAGGGATATAAGTGTATTGGATCAGGGAAATGTGAAACGCCTGGTGCGTCCCTATGAGCAAAGTAAGCCTATCTCAGGACTGCCTTATGTGAATTCTCATAGTACGCTTTCTCCAAATGGGAAATATATTTCCAGCACTTCTTCGACAACTACCAAAAGCAGATTGAAACTGATCAATCTGCAGGATGGTACAGAAAAGGAAATTGCCAGCTTTAATGCATCGGACAGCTATATACAATACATTTCCTGGTCCAATAATAGTGCATATCTCAGCTATCTTGTAGAAAGAATAAATGGTCTACAACCGGATTATTTATATATTTATGATATGAAGACTCAAACATCTAAAAAGTACGAGCTCACAAAATCCAGACAGGGAGATACACTGTTAAATGTAATGATTTCAAATGACGGCCGCAGCGTGCTGCTGCAAACGATCCGGAAAAATGAACAGCAGCGTATCACCCTGATCGCGGGGAAAGTCTCCGGCCGCAGCGTAGATATTCAGTACGAACGCGTTGTAGGTGGCGGAGAACAAACAACCTGGCTGAGTAACGATCAGTTTGTATTTCTTGGAGTCGATGGCACCCTGTACGAGTATGATCAGCGTAATGGTGAACTCTCGGTTCTACTCGAAAAAATACTCACCTTTAAATTTTCGCCAGATCGAAAAAATATTGCCTACACGACGTATGACGAGCAGACGGTTACTTACGTAGGCAAACTACAGGGAAGAAATATACTGTACAATGAAGCCGTGTATCATGGAATTCTGTTAAATGACATGTACTGGAGTCCGGATAATCAAAGTCTGCTAATTCAAGGACAAAAGCTGTTCGATCCTTCATTGAGCACATCGACAGAGTCGGTGACCAAAGAAGCTTTTGTAATTGAACTAAAATAATGAACAGGATGGTAGAGGTTCCTAGCAGATACAATAAGCCTCAGCCCTATATCGGCGTTTCGCCGGAATAGGGCTTTTTTTTTGCGCTGTTTTGCGCACTTTTGTTGGCTGCATAGCAATATGACTGGGTCTGATAACAGTCATGAAGATATCACGCTTGTGACAACTTGTTTACATGTCCGTCAAACTTCTGCGACATCTATTTCCTATAGTGAATAGAGTAAGAACATTAGCTCACCACAGACAAGGAAGGAACTACAATGAATGGGAAGCTTTATCCGAATCATGCAATGAAGCGTTATATGACTGGACTGGATGGTCTAAGAGCTATTTCTGTCCTTGCCGTGATCGCTTATCACCTTCATTTGAAATGGGCACAGGGCGGATTGCTCGGTGTAGAGATTTTCTTCGTCATCTCCGGTTATCTGATTACAGACCAGCTTCTGTACGAATGGAAAACGTTTGGCCGAATATCGCTTCCGCAGTTCTGGGTGAAGCGAATGAGAAGATTACTGCCAGCCATGCTCGGTATGCTGATGGTAGTAGCAATGTGGCTGCTCCTTACCGATCCATCCCGGCTGATATCTTTGAAGGGAGATTTTTTCACTTCCATTTTCTATATCAATAACTGGTATCTGATTTTTCATGATGTTTCCTATTTTGAAAGCTTTGGACCTCCATCGCCGATCGGTCATCTCTGGTCACTCGCGATTGAAGAGCAATTTTATATTATTTGGCCGCTGTTACTGCTGATTGGTATATTTCTGGCACCAAGACGCGGCAAACTGACACTGCTCATTCTGATCAGTGCCGCTGTATCAGCTGTAGCCATGGCTATCCTGTATGAACCCGGTAGTGATCCCAGCAGAGTCTATTACGGAACCGATACCCGGGCATTTGCTATTCTGATTGGTGCAGCGCTCGCTGTACTATGGCCAAGCAGCAAGTTGAATTCACATATTTCTTCGCCAGCCAGGAATGTTCTGGATAGCCTTGGTGTGATAGGGATTGTTCTACTGCTCATACAAATTCACCAGACCAATGAGTATGATGATGCGCTGTATCCTACTGGATTCATTTATCTCTCAATCCTAACTGCCATTGTCATCGCCGTGCTCGTTCATCCTGCTAATAGGCTAGAAAGAATTATGGGTTGCCGTCCGCTCAGTTGGATCGGCAAACGTTCCTATAGTCTGTACATCTGGCATTATCCGGTGATTATCCTATCTAGTCCCGAAGTAAATACAGAAGATGTCAGCTATACACGTATTATTCTCCAGCTGGCTGTTAGTCTCGCGATGGCAGCCATTTCCTATAAATATATTGAAGAACCGATTCGCCGCAAAACGCTGCGAGGTTATCTGTACTCTATCCGCCGATCAGGCTATGGCAGTCAGGTGAGTCTGGTCACTGCCATGATGATTACTACTGTCATTCTGGCTTCCTGGCTCATGGGCTGGCAGGGGTGGAATTCCAATTCCTCGGCTAGCGCTGTCATAGATTCGACAATAAGTAGCCAGGAAGCTGTTCAGCCACAGTCGCTGCAATATGATCCTGCGAAAGCAACGAATCAAGAAAATCCAGCAGATCCGGTTACAAAGGATTCGTCTGGCAGCGGCGAAGGCATTACAGCTATTGGAGATTCAGTAATTCTCGATGCGGCCCCTTTCCTCGAGAAAAAGCTGCCTGGCATCATTATTGACGGCAAAGTAGGTCGACAGATGACACAGGTGGATGACGTGATAGACAGCCTGAAGTCCCAAAGTAAACTCGGACAGACGCTGATTATCGAGCTGGGTACGAATGGAGTCTTTAACGAGACCCAGCTGCGATCACTGCTGACTTCACTGCAGGACACTCGTCGAATCTATCTGGTCAATACCAGAGTCCCGCGCGACTGGCAGGATCGCGTCAATGCCAGTATACAAAAAGTTGCTGACGACTTTCATAACGTACAGATAATCGATTGGTATACAGCCAGTGCGAATAAGGATCAATTCTTTTACCAGGATGGCGTTCATCTCAAGCCGGAGGGCGCAGAATATTACGCGTCTCTGTTGGCCGATACGCTGCAGCAGAACCATACCTACTAATACAAGAATGAAAAGGATGATAAACCTATGAATAAAAAGAAAAGAAACCGATTATTGGGCTTACTGATTATCATGGTAGCTGCAGGAGTGTTCGGAGTGCATTGGTACGCTCAAAAGCAGTCCACCAAGGATGGGGAAAGTCAGCATGGCATATCCGTATACCATGTCGATTCAGTCCAGCCGATTGCCCAGAAGCGTGGCGAGGCTCATGGAGGAGCTTCATCTACCTCCAGTCAGCTAACAGGCAAGGGGGTCACGATGATCGGTGATTCGGTTACTGTAGGGGTAGCTCCCTACCTCAAAGAGCAGATGCCCGACATTACTGTGGATGGCAAAGTAGGACGACAAATGTCCCAGGCAGGCAAGGTTCTTCGCGAACTGGCAAGCCAGGGTAATCTGGGCGATCGGGTCATTATTGAATTGGGGACGAATGGCCCTTTTAGTAAAGACCAACTGCGCAGTGTACTGCAGACACTATCCAATGCCAAGCAGGTACTGCTGGTCACAACCCGGGTTCCCAGAGGATGGCAGGATACAGTCAATGACACGATGGAGCAGACTGCCAGTGAGTTCAAAAATGTGCAGGTAGTCGATTGGTATGCAGCGAGTCAGGGTAAAGATCAATTCTTTTACAAGGATGGCATCCATTTAAAACCGGATGGCAGCAGATATTATACCTCACTGCTCGTTCAAGCCCTAAAGTAATAAAGACAGATAACAACCATTTACCATTATCAATAGGTCTGAAGAAAGGAAATAACCATGGAACAGAAAAAGAAGAAAAATAGAAGGGGGACATTTATCGCCCTGATCCTGATTATTATAGCAGCCAGTATCTTTTATTATTTCTTTTCGATTTATCGGGGACTGGATGGACTGAACAAAGGGGTAAATCATTCCCCATTGACCACAATCAGTGCCGCTCACGAAACACCTGTAAAAGCCCCAGAGTGGCTCGGTACCGAACCGGTCAATATCCTGCTGATGGGCGTAGATGCACGAGGAATTCAGAAAGGCGAAGTCCCCCGCTCCGACAGCATGATGGTCATTTCGATGGATCCGGTCAGGAAGCACATTCATGTATTTTCTATCCTGCGGGATACGTATACCGATATTCCGGGATATGACAAAAACCGGATCAATACTGCAATCACCCATGGTCCTGATACAGCCATGAAGGCAGCCAGTGAACTGCTCGGCATCCCTGTACAGTTTTATGTGTATACGGATTTTCAGGGATTCATCAAGCTGGTGGATGCCATAGGCGGGGTAGACTTTTATGTGGAAAAAGATATGCACTATGAAAGTGCAGCCGATCATCACGAATATGATATTAATCTCAAGCAGGGCAATCAGCATTTTGACGGCAAAACGGCGCTTCAGTATGTCCGATTCCGTCATGATGCTCTATCCGATTACTCCCGAACAGAGCGTCAACGTCAATTTACCAAGGCACTGGCAGACAAATTGAAAACAACGACCTCGATTATGAAGCTGCCTTCGATCCTGGATCAGATAAGTCCCTATATCGATACCAATCTAACCGTATCGGACATGTGGAATCTGGCTTCTGTCGGATATCAGAGCACCATGAAGGGCAGTGAACAGATTCCGCCGATGAAACTGCTAAAAGAAACCTATGTTGGCCGGGCAGCTGTACTCGATATATCGAATCGCCAGGCACTTAAGCAATTTGTACAGGATACCATCACCTCGGATAATCCGGACACTGGCAAAGATGCAAATGCATCGGCAAAATCAGAAAATCCGCTTTAATCAGCAGCTACAATCATCAAGTTGGATCTTATCGATCTGCAAACCACAGCATTTTATTATTACGATTTCAATTCCCAAGGAGACAAGGCAATGAACCGAAAATCCAAGATCCCTTTTTATTCTGCATTAACTTTATCTATTAGCGTACTTATCAGTACTTCAGCACCTTTTACTGCCATGGCTCAGCCTGTGCTGAGTACCGAGACAATTACATCAGTTACATCAGTGCAGCCGCATCAATCAACGACCGGCACTCCTACTACGGCTGATCGCCATATTCAGACACTGAAGCTGGACAAGCATACCGTATCCATGACCCAGAAGCGGGCCCTTAAAGCAATGTTCCGTCTCCCTCAAGGCGTTGATCCCAAAAAGGTCACCTGGACCTATGGCGGCAAACCGCTGTCTGAATGGAAAAAATACAAAAATGGAGAATATGAAGGCGCCCCTTTTATTACAGTATCACCGGTTCGAGTAGTAAATGGACAAGCGACAGCTACAATTACCTTTGATCTTCCCTATGATACAGAGAATCTGTCAGCACCTTTTCTGCAAAGACCTCTGTACAAGTCACTTATGGGTACATTCAGCCTCTCTGCCGCAGTAAATGGCAAAGTTATTGCCCGCACACCCGTCAAGCTGACTCCTTACGACAGTTATCATACGTATGAGGAGCTTAAACCGGAGATTGACGCTATCACTGCACAGGCTGCACGTCAGAACAACAGATATATTCACACTCTGTCCATCGACAAATCCGTAGAAGGCCGTGATATTTATATGACGATCGTAGCCAGGGACAAGGCGGTAGTGGACAAATATCAAACAATCACTCATCCAGCAATGATGAATGATCCGGCACAGCTGGAAAAAGATATCCAGTCCGGAACGTTTGGAGATTATCAAGTGCCTGTCTGGCTCAATAATATTCACCCCAATGAAGCGCCTGGAGTCGATTCGATTATGAATTATTTTAAAACAACTGCTCTGGCCAAACAGATTACTTACAAGACCAAAACATCAGATGATCAACCGAACACAGTGCAGATGAACATGGATGATGCGCTGAATCATGTGTTTTTCCTTCTTGTCTATACGGATAATCCGGATGGCAGAGTGCATCTTGAACGTACCAATGCCGCCTATTTTGATCTGAATCGGGATAATTCTTATCAGACTCAGCCGGAAACACGCAGTGTCACCGAGCAGATTGCCAAATGGTCACCGATATCCTTTCTGGATATGCATGGATTCGACAAGAACTTTCTGATCGAGCCGGCTACACCGCCGCATGATCCGAATATCGAATACGATTTGCTGATCGACCATATGGTGCAGCAGGCCAAAGACATGGGAGAAGCCGGTATCGCCAATACCAAATATGATTATTACCATATTCCATATGAAGAACACCGGAAAACGGTAGAAAACCCTGGCTATGTATCCAAAGGAACATCGTCTGGCTGGGATGATGCTTCTGCTGCCTATACTGCTGTATTTGCCATGCATCATGGTGCAATGGGACATACTCTCGAGATTCCCGAGACGAATGAAGATTCTACCAACGCACTCTATTATAGCGCGGCAGCAGCAACTTATTATGTGATGGAAAACAAACAGAATCTTTTCCTCAATCAGCTCAAAATCTATGAACGGGGGATCAACAATATAGACAGTCGCACGGTAGATCCGTATCTCGTAAATGCCAAAAACAAGATCATTGGTCGTCCGCGTCATGGTAATGATAACTTTTTCCCGGAATATTATGTGCTGCCGATCGATAAAGCATTGCAAAAGAACCCACTGGAAACATACCGGATGATCAAGTACTTCCTTCGTAACGGGGTAAAGGTAGAGCGTTCTATCGAACCGGTGACTACAGGAGGTCACACTTATCCAGCAGGATCATTCGTCGTAAATATGCATCAGGCGGAACATGGTATCGCAAATATGGTTCTGTATGATGGAGTCGATGTATCCGATTATCCTTCTGTAGCCGGCGAGATGGTACAGGACTTTCCGGATCTGCGCGGATTCAGCAGCTACTCTGTCCGGGATGTTGGAGCTTTTACAGGTAAAACATCGGCTGTAACTTCAGTATTCGTACCTGCTACGCAGTTGCCTGCTCATACTTCCTATACCGTTATACGCAATACCAATAATGATGCGATACAAGTAGTGAATCATCTGCTTGCTTCCGGTAAAAAGGTAACCATGCTAACCAGCAGCCAATCCGGGATAGAAGCCGGAGACTTTGTAGCAGCCACCGATGATCTGAAGCCGCTTATATCCAAATACTATGTGGATACAGCTGCATTCCACGGTAGCAAGCCGCAGGGCAAAGTACTCAAGCCCTCTGTCGTAGCTGCTCTTGGCGAGTCTGCTTATGTACTCAAAAATCTCGGATTCAAAGTGACCGAGAATCAGCAGAGCGCCGATGTACTGGTTAATACCTTTGACTCGGATAAGCTGGTAGCCAGCGGTAAACCTTATATTGCCTATGGCAATATGGGCATGGTGAATATAAAGGACTGGATTCCCGGATTTTCCTTTGCCGGTCCGACGTGGGAGCGATATGAGGGAGTATTCCGGACCGATATCAAGCAGGACAATCCGATTACTGCATCCTATGATGCCCAGGAATACTTGTACACCTTGTCCGGTTCCTATGTCACTACCGTACCAAAAACAGCCAAAGTACTCGCAATGATCAGCAAACAACCCGACTTTTACAAAGGGGGTTGGTGGCCCAAATATGATCAAGCCAAAGGCAAAATTCTTGCTTTTACTTATAAGGATAAAAGCAAAAATGTAACTGTATTCGCCAATGATCTGACGAGTGACGCACATCCACAGCATCAGTTCCGTCTATTGGCCAACTCTGTATTTCATGCTGCACCCGGTGCATCCGAATAAAGAGAACCTCCTAAATATAGAGAACCAGCAACCTTACTCCAGCGATCTGTTCAGGGTAAGGTTGCTTTTCTGATGACATTTGTTTAGGGGAATCGAGAAGAAGGAGATATTTCTGAGACCCTGCATCATTAACAGTTACGGTTCTCTGCTGCTTATGATATCCTGCCATACCTGACGTTTGTGACATATTGTTTACAAGTTGATCAAACTTTGGCGACATCTGCGAAGTATATTGAATGAAGAACGCACATCACGTCTGTAGATACAGGATGAGGATGCGATTAATGAAGTTGGAATGGAATGAGGAGGAGTTCAAGTTGTTAAGCAGTATTCAGCGGACAGACAGGTCCGTCAGAAAATATGTAGAAAAAGTTGACCCATCTGGTGCAGAATCAGTCAATGGGGAGCAATCCAGAGGAGATATGGTGACGAATCAACCGAATGAAGTAGTCGGAGATAGCGCGACACCAATACAATCACGTTCTCGTAGCACAACCGCAATATCCAGACGAAAAGGAGGTGGACGCTTGATCGCTCTGGATGCAGCTCGTGGTCTGGCTGTACTCGGTATGTATTTGCAGCATTTCGGTTCCAATTTGACGATCTCGTCTATTGTAGCAGGTAACACGACACTGCTGTTTGTATTGTGCGGAGGAATATCCTATTCCATCATGGCTCAGCGTATGATGGAAAGAGGATCGGAGCCGATAGCGTTCCGTGCACGCATGATTGCTCGTGCAGTATTCGTGGACATCATCGGCTATCTTCTGATTATGCTCAATACCTCGTACGGAATCATATTACCCGCTTATGCCGCTTTGTTTGTACTGGCGTTATTATTGGTTCGGCGCTCGACACGTACCATCGCAACGACCGCAGTAGTTTTGCTCTTTTTGGCACCGCCATTGATGCTGTTCGGGTCGAGCATGTTAAAGGATAGTTATCTGCTAAGTGATATCGCCGGTGGTCCGATGTCCGCATTGGCACTGGCACCTGTTTTTGTCGCAGGAATGGCTATTGGGCGTATCGATCTGACGCGTATTCGTACAGGAGTATCGCTTACTGTTGGAGGTATCGTCATGCTGGTCACAGGCAAGCTGCTGGGTAACCTGGTAGTACCGGGATGGAGCGCCCGCTGAGAACAGTGGCTGATCAGCGTTATTGATTATTCTGCTGCACCACCTGATGAATATGCGATCTGGCCGCTGAATACGACGCCTGCACTATGGAACATGCTGTTCACGACTGCGCCACATACTGCATCGACTTTCCAGACGTGGATTGGACTCGGTATGGCATTTATTGCGCTCGGTGCGTCATGTCTTATAGCCCACAAATTATCTGCTGTATTGATTCCGTTTGCTGCTGTAGGACGTGTAGCGTTAACCATGTACGCATTACAGTTTGTCATCGTATGGATCTTGAGCTTGTTGAATATAGATTACAGTATGGAAAATGTGCCTTTCCATGACCTTGTCGTTGTACTGATGGGGCTATTGATAGGTTGGCTGTTCTCCCGGATGTCTTCGGGTCCGCTTGAGAATCTGATGCGTCGGTTTGATGGATTGTTCAGTTCCGCCAAGCCGGTGACGACACCTGTAAAGTAAGGATTCAGCTGTCTGCAAAGGGAGCAACCAGCTGCTGATAATGAAATATTCAAAAGAGAACTCTTTATGATAAAAGAGTTCTCTTTTTGTGTACAATAGTCATAAAAGAAGAAGAGTGTACGGCATAATTCATACTATTTTACAACAAAGGAGTATATATGATTATAGTACAGGCGATTTTGGCAGGAGCCGCTATTATTCTTGTTGCGAGTTTTGTTCAGGGATTGACCAGTTTTGGATTTGCACTGATTGCACTGCCGCTGCTCAGCCTGTTTATGCCGATTCAGCGCGCAGTGCCAATCATTGTTATTTTGAGTATGTTGATTTGTCTCTCCGTATTCCTGTCGATTCGCCGCGATGCCAATATCCGCAAAATTGCTTTGTTGATTATAGCAAGTGTGATTACAGCGCCGCTGGGTACTTTATTTCTGATTATTATAAGTGGTAGTACGCTCAAGATCATCACAGGTATACTGATCACTGTTTTTGCTATTTTTCTGATCAGCGGTCGTTCTTTTCCTATTGCCAATGAGAAAGCGGCCTACATCTCTGCTGGAGCGATTAGCGGCGTTCTCAATGGAAGTATATCGGTCAGTGGCCCGCCAATGGCATTGATGTTATCGAACCAGGGCATGTCGAAGCAGATGTTCCGGGCGAACCTGGCTCTGGTAGGAGTGATTCTGAATGCCGTGACTACCGTTACTTTTGCCTACAGTGGACTGATCGATCGGGAGCTTAGTCTGTATCTGGTCTGGATGCTGCCGGTCATGTTTATTGGGACCTGGATCGGAGCCAAAGCAGTTCGACATTTAAATGAACAAAAATTCAAAAAGTATTCGCTGGGTTTGATTATACTCTCGGGTATCTGGACATTGCTCACAGGTCTGGGAGTGTTCTAATCGTCATTTTCTTTTACTGTATGTATGAAGTCATATCATTTGTGCGGAATATTATTTCTGCTTATTTTACACAAACTACAAATTACTATATGTTTAATATGGTAAAATAAGTTAAATTCGGTTTACTTCTCTGCTGCTCCCACATCCGGAAACCGGAATTTCTCAATTGTAGAGGGAGGTTAATTATGAAGGGTATAAACAGGTTTTTGTTTATCGCTTTATTATTGGTGCTGTCATTGTCCGGAAGTGGAACGGTCGGAGCAGAGGGAACAGGTACAGAGCGAGGTGTGTCTCCACAGGCAGGCATGGGAATTATTTATGAATACTATGAGCTTCAGCCAGGTGACTTGCAGTTTGCTGCAGACGTATACGCAGTTGCTGGTGCATGGGTATATATTGAAGTGCAACAGCCCGAGAAAGCCAGAACTGTCATCTCCTATGAGCGATATAGCCAGCAAAAAGGAGAATGGATACCTGTGCATGTAGACATTGTGGAAAATGGTGAACGAGGAAGCAGTGTTAATTTTCAGTCAGAAGAGGGCGTGGAGGGTCTATCTGAATATCGGGTAGCCATTTCGACAGATTCCCAGGCGTATATCAATATAGAAGGAACCTATCAGGCGAACGAAGGATAACGAAGTATTCAATAATTATAAAAGCGAAGCCCCAGAACCTTTGTGTAAAGGTCTTGGGGCTTCTTTTTATAAAGTGAATCTATCGATATAACTACTGATTCTTCATACATATTGTACTTGGAAATTGGAAAACGTCGCCGTTGAACCTATTCCTGACGCATACAAGCCGATAACCACACCTGTAAATCCGCCTGCTACTTCGGAAGAAAGATACTTCGTCTGCACGCTGCCCAGTGGAATCTCGCGATTTTCTATACGAGCGAAGAAGTTATACCGTTCACGTTCTGCCCGGATGATGAGTGTCACTGGTTGATTGTCATTCGGTGCAAAAGCTGCTTCATTCGGTATAGAGGGAATACTCCCAATTGTGAGTTGCTGGATGACCCTGTATCTCGAATCATCTCTATACACACTCAAATCATAATGATGCTGCTCATCCATATAGAGGGTGATTCCTCCCTGTCCGGCGTGAACCTGCAAGTCACACGAGATCTCTGCATCAAAATCCTTTTGCCGGATACCGATAAAAGCAGGCGAACCCGCCTCGTTCAGCGTAGTTTCATTCCCATGGAGCAAGAGTCTATTCGGCTCCAATGTATAATTGGCGAGCGAAGGGTGGCGAAGATAACACCAGTCAATATTCCAATCGGTATTATCAAAGGTATACAGCTTCTGTTCCGCTTGGATCAGACTATCCGGAAGACGATCACTTTCAAATGTCATCAAAGTCGTACCTTCATGACCTGCCGTAAACCAACCCTCTTCATCAAAAGTGACCGGAGTCAAAAACACCTCGCGACCCAAGTGATGGTAAGTCTGCCAGCGCCCAATCTGTCTGAATGCCAGATGCAGCAGCCACCAGTTCCCTTGATGATCTTCGATCAGATCCGCATGGCCCACACCTTGCAGCTCATAACCACCCAGATTCCGATTGGTCAGTACCGGATTGAGTGGATAAGCTTCAAAGGGTCCGTTTACCGAGTGACTACGGGCGTATGTCTCCATATGTCCATACTCGGTGCCACCTTCTGCAGCGAGCAGGTAATAGCGGCCATTAATTTTGTACATATGCGGACTCTCAAGATACCGCCCGCCGGATCCCTGCCAGATCGTACGACTTGGCGTCAACTTGTGCCCCGATGCAATATCAATCTGGCACTGCACAATGCCAGGGATACCCTCATCATCTTCGCCGTTACTCATGAAATACACACGATCTTCTTCGAAATAAAGGTCGGGATCGATTCCGCCCTGATCTACAAATACCGGCTCCGACCATTCGCCGTAAATATCATCGGTCCATATATAAAAATTCTGTCTGGTTGTGTCATTGGTCGTTGTTACATAAAAGAGCCCTTGATAATGACGGATTGTAGGCGCGAACACACCACCCGAGCTACTTACCTGTTCCAGCTGAACCTGAGTAGGACGGGTCAGGCAATGTCCAATTTGCTGCCAATTAATCAGGTCTTTACTCTCGAACAACGGAATACCCGGAAAGTACTGAAATGAACTGCAGACGAGATAATAGGTATCGTCCACCTTGCATACACTTGGATCAGGGTAAAATCCTTTGATAACCGGATTGTTGTACCGCATGCTGTCACCTCATTGTATTTAGCTGTCTAATCATTGAGAAGTATAGTTGTCAGATAAAATCATTCAAAGGCTGCAGCCTCTATCATTAAACACCAGCAGCAGATCACTTTCAATACATCAAGCGTTGCTTCATTAACCAAATTGAGTTAAATTCATATAAATGTGAATTCATTGCTTGAGCTGAAGGAGAATATATCCATGCTAAAAACGGATGGCCAATCGCAATATCTACCTGTATATGAAGCACTGGCAAGCGAGGTGAGATGGAAGATCATGGAGTTCCTCGTGAGCGGTGAGAAAAGCGTCAAAGAGATCGCCGCCATGCTGCAGCTCAGTCCATCTATAGTAACTATGCATGTACGCAAATTAGAGGCAGCAGGAATAATCAGTAGTCGCAGGGTACGAAGAGAGGGAGGTACCCATAAACTGTGCTTTCTTGTACAGGATAGTATTCAGATTACACTGCCTTCCTCTTCACGCTTGAATGGCGTCACGGAGCATCATATTCCGGTAGGTCATTATGTCGGTTGTGAAGTGTATCCAACCTGTGGAATCGGTACATTGGAAAAAGAATTGGGGGTATGGGATGATCCGGGTTATTTTCATGATCCCGAGCGTGTGCAGGCTGCTATTCTCTGGTTCGCCAAAGGGTATGTGGAATACAAACTGCGCAATCCACTGAAGCAGGAACAGATTGCGGAGCGGATCGAGATCTCGATGGAAATCGCTTCGGAAGCACCAGGGCTGAGAGATGCCTGGCTATCGGATATCACTTTTACATTCAATGGTACTCGGCTCGGTACATGGACCAGCCCGGCGGATTTCGGCAGAGCGGCACGCGGCAAATATACTCCAGAGTGGTGGCATCGGAATCTGAATCAGTACGGTCTGCTCAAGACAATTCGTATGGATAAATCGGGAACTTATATGGATGAAAAACGGATGTCGGATATAACGATCGCTGATCTGAATTTGCAGGAATCTTATTGGACATTACGCTTTGCTGTGGAAGAGGATGCAGCTCATGTAGGTGGTCTCACTCTGTACGGCGCGGGATTTGGTAACCATGATCAGGATATTGCGGTACGCGCTTATTATGTATAAGGAGGGCTGAATATGAAGCTGGCGAATGACGTGATGGTTCATTCAATCGCGTTGAGCTTTTGGGGCCAAGCAACGGATGGGATTATTCCAATACTGGGCAAAACGATAACGAAATAGACGATGATTCAACATTGATCACTTTAATTGATTGTAGTCCAGGGCATATTAAAGAGCGTACTGAATTCGCGAAGTATCGCTTACAGTATGCAGATGATTTACTGGAAGAGATGTAGAGAGTGAGAAGATACTACGGAAAGAACCCCTTTTCTTTGCAAAATAGCTAATCTAGAATCTATAGAATATTCGCTCTAAAAAACAGCGTATAATATAAATTATACGCTGTTTTTATTTTAAGGGCTTATTTTACTGATATACGAGCACTTATGCACCTTCTAAATAACTATATTAATCAATAAATGTATATTATATCCAAACGTAATCACTCGTACTTACTTCTTGGATTTTTTATCATCAAGAGGAATTTCCGGAATTCTTACTGCCGATATTTTGCCGGCTGTCTGAATAAGAAAATGGGTTTCGGCGTCTAGGGTCGTATTGAAGAAATTCGATTCAAAAATAGAGACACCGAGCTGCTGACCATTTTGCCGATTCAGAAAATATACATGCTCGTCCATGAGAGCAACTGCCAATACATTTCCGCTACAATTAACCTGGTAGATCGGTGTGTAGAAACTATACGATGCTACTGGTTTGGAACCGGAAAGTGTACCTAAAGGAATACGGAACAATCCCCATTGACGATCTTCATAACTGATGGTGCGTATAACGTAAAAATCTCCATCATAATAATCAACAGAAGCGCCCCAACCGGACCAAGCTTCCTTATCGATGAGATATCCAAAAGTCTGAACCACTTTACCGGTCTGCAGATCGATTTTGTCTATGTTGACTGTGTAACCGGGAGTTTCTTCGGTTTTGTATTTTTGACTATATACATACCCATCCTGGACGGTGATTGCTTTATTATATCGAGCTGCTGTTTTCCAGAGAAGCCGACCTGTGCGACTGTCATATGCATAAAAAGGATTACCGCGCTGCCAGTTAGGGCGATCCGGCATAGCCAGAATGACTGTATTACCACTTTGTTCCACCCGGTAACCTGCATTAGACGTTTTACTGTCCTGCCATTTCAATTTCCCGCTGACACGGTCAAAAGCACTTAATGTATGCGAGTCGCTAGTAATAACGAGATTCCCTTGTACAAGAACGTTTACTGGCACAGGGTTCTTTTTCGTTTCAGGATGAGGGATCGTCGATTTCCACAATACTTTACCGGTTTTCTGATCTAGCTTGTATAGCAGATTCTGCTTATTGATCACATACAGCGCGGTCGTATCCGCTACCGGAGGGGCAGCCATAGTGACCGGAACCGTCCATTTTGTTTTCCCGCTTGTTACTTCAGCAGCGGCAATTTGCTCTTTTAATTTGTAGTACACGCGTCCATTTGCATAGGTACTTATTTCTGCATCAAAACCATATTGAGGTTTGCGAATTGTTTTCTCCCAGTCTGGAGTTAATTGTTGAAAGGTAGAACCCGTTGGTGCTGGATCACCGAGTTGATCTGCAGCATACGCAGGCGTTCCGTGAGCATAAATGAACGGCACCGCCCCTATTGTCAACGCAAACAGGAGTGGAAGAGATATTTTCTGTAAAGTTGTGAATTTGTTTTTCATCTAAGTACTCCTTAAAGATAAATTTGGTATAAATATATAGACGTTACAAGCTTATATTTTGTTCTGGCAAACACAATTCAAATTAGTTTACATAATTATTGTTACGTAACCAAAATTAGAAATACATTAGAATGACCCATTATTTGTTTTCAATTGTAAGAAAGAAAAATATATGTGCCACCATGCTTTATATACTAATTTATTGTAAATACCGAACACTTTGGCTTTTAAAAGCATATATATACAAAAAGGAGGATGAACCGTTGAATGAGTCTCTATCTCAAGAGCAAGCGCAGCATTTATTTGAAGAGCATTCTCACTACATATTCCGTATTGCTTTGGTTATGACCCGCTCCCGTATATTAGCCGACGATATGACGCAGGAAGTTTTTATTCAGCTATTTCGCAAATATCATCTATATAATAACGACCAGCCTATCCGTCCATGGATTGCGCGAATAACAGTAAATTTGATTCGTGGCTATTATCGTAAAAGGAAGTGGCAGGTGCTATTAGGTCGATTACCTGAACAAACAGGAGAAGACTATACCGACCAGATCATTTTGCAAAAGGAAAGAGGACATATGTTATGGACGGCCGTCTCGCGGCTCTCTCTCAAACAACGTGAAGTCATTGTACTTCATTATTATGCCGAATTATCACTGGTCGAAGCTGCGGAAGCTCTCCATATCTCTCCCGGTACTTGCAAATCCAGACTTCACGCCGGTCTGTGTAAACTAAGAAAATGTCATGAATTAAGAGAATTGGCCTTGGACGAAGAAATACTTTACTCCAATAAAAACAGCTCTACAAAACCTGTTATAAAGGAGGATCGATCATGAATCACCCAAGACATGATAAGCTCTCCAATCGGGAATTAGAGGAATTAGAAGCAAGTATTCAGAGCGAGATCACCTCATCCGAACAGGAATGGAAAACATCGCTTTCTTTTGAACGGATCTGGTCAGAATATCATACTTCCAACTCCAAAAAGGAAGCTCGATATGCCAAGCTCAGGAATCGCCCTAAATGGCAAATCGCTATTCTATGTACACTTATACTTGGTGTGGGAGTACTATTCACAGCCGCATTATTCCCTTCGATTGGTGAAGCGTTACGCAGTATATCCTTTGTTAACCGCTTATATCAGAGTGGTTTGACGAATCCGGAATATCAACGTATTGAACAGAAGCAGCTTGCCGATTCCCTCAATGATTCCGTGACAGACCAGGGGATTTCTTTGACGGTAAATGATGTGTTTTATGATGGGGTCAATATCCTGATTAGCTATGAAGTGATCGACAAGGAAGGCAAGCAGCGGATCAAGGGAAGTAATCCGGGGCCGTGGTTGGACTATGACTTTCATGGAGCCAATCGTAATGGAGCGATGACCGAACCTACAAATACATTGATTGATTCGAATCACCTCGAAGGTGTGGCTATCATCAGTTTTATTGATGACAGTCTTCCCGATAAGATGAATGTTACTCTTTTCTGTGAGCGGATCACGGATGTGAGAGGGGATTGGAAGTTAACGATCCCTATTTCTCTGCAAAAAAGTAAACCTTACACCCAGACCATGTATCCTGATCTACCTTTTACAATGAATGGACGTACACTAAAAGTGAAAAAATTAATACTGGGTCCCGTATCCAATCAGATTACTATTACAGGAGATTCGCTGTCTTCTTACTGGGAACCTATGATTCAAGTAATGGATGACCAGGGCCATGTATTGGCACCAGCAGGTGGGGGAGGATCATCGGGAGAAATAATTAGAGGATTTGACCCTTTTACACTTCAGAATCCTCATCCCAAATATATAAAAATTATATTCAACGACCCACCGAAAATAGCTTCTGATGGGACATCTGATGCCATATCTCCCAAACGAAAAAGCACTACCATCAAAATACCACTTCATTGGGAGCAAAAGGGGCAGTTGGTCGCAGAGCAAAAGCAGAAAGATCGTTAAAACAAACCAAAGGAACCCTATGTTATTAGATTGTCCTTCCATACTATACTTTTTGCATCATACAGATGTTATCTTGCCAGCAAATCAATTATCGATTTGCTGGCTATTATTTTACTATGATAAAATTTTCTCTTTTATTATTCACATAATTATTATTATGTAAACTAAAATGATTTCGCATTCTTAATCTGTATTTTATTTCACTACACTCTCTATTATTTTATTACCATTTCACTGCTTCATATAAAATAAATCTTGCCGATTACGATATCATTCGCTAAAATAAGATCAATTATACGTCACCCATATCAAAGCTATGAATAGAAGGAGTAACTTAGCAGAATTGTCCAAGCGAGCCGGCGATTGGTGAGAGGTCCGGTACATGGAAGCTGAGTGAATGGGTCTATTCGCTTCAATCCGAACACGATCCCAGATGGTTAGTAGGCGTTGACGGCATCCCTCCGTTATCTCGGGGAGACCTGTTAGTCGTTGTGACAGGATAGAGAGCGGCCATATGGCCGTATTCGGGTGGTACCGCGGAGAATCAAGCACTTCGTCCCTTGTTGATAGGGATGAAGTGCTTTTTGGCGTTCCGGGCGCTTGTTACAGGAGACGAATAATATTCATGAAGGAGGAATTGGAATGAAACGGATTTTGTCAGGCATCAAACCCAGCGGTGATTTGAATATTGGAGGTTATGGAGGAGCACTGAGTCAGTTTGTAAAGTATCAGCATGAATACGAGAGCTATTTCTTTATACCCGATCTGCATGCTGTTACGGTATATCAGGATCCGCGAGAACTGCACGAACGATCCAGGGAGATCGCGGCTTATTACATCGCTGCCGGTATTGATCATGATAAATCACCTATTTTCCTGCAATCCCAGGTAAGTGCTCATGCCCAGATGGGATGGTTGATGGAGACGCAGGCACACTATGGGGAACTCGGCAGAATGACCCAATTCAAAGAAAAGACAGACAGCCAGGATAGCGTCAGTTCTGCGTTATTTACCTATCCAGCGCTTATGGCAGCTGATATCCTGTTATATCAAGCGACCCATGTACCTGTCGGAGATGATCAGAAGCAGCATCTGGAGCTAACCCGCGACTTGGCTCAGCGGTTCAACAACCGATATGGGCATACATTTACTCTGCCTGAACCTATTATTACCGAGATCGGCAGCCGTATTATGAGTCTGGATGATCCTTCTCGCAAAATGAGTAAAAGCAATCCCAACCAGAATAGCTACATTCTGTTGCAAGATTCACCCGAAAGTATCCGCAAAAAACTAGCCCGCGCAGTTACCGATTCGGAAGGACTGGTACGCTACGACTGGGAACAAAAGCCGGCAATCAGTAATCTGATCGAGATCTATGCTGTCTTCTCGGGTGAACCGGTAGAAGAGATTGAACAACGCTACACAGGGCAGGGATACGGTGTATTCAAAAAGGAATTAACTGAAGTGGTTGTAGCGAAGCTGGTACCCATTCAACAGCGTTTCTCGGAGATTATCGGCAGCAGTGAGCTGGATCAGATATTGCGACGCGGAGCAGAGCAAGCTTCGATGATAGCCGACAAGACTTTGCGTCAGGCTGCAAAAGCAATGGGATTCATAGTCAGCCATGAACAGTAGCACGTGTAGTTCCTATCATTCCGGGCTATCAGTTGCCTGAATTACGGGTAAGAAGTAAGAACGACTGCTTTTGTTCCTGTAACAGAGCAGCAATACTATAGCAACGAGATGAGATAGGGAGGAATAGATTATGGGTTTTAATCTTGATAATTTGAAAGGTCTGCTTAACAATAAAGGAGACGGTAACAATAATGGTTCATCGGGTGGAATCATGGACATGATCAGCAAGCTTCCACTGGACCAGATTATTCAGAAGCTTCCGCTCGACAAACTGCTGACTCCGGAATTCATGCAAAAACATACACCGTTTCAATCGATAGGCGAGCTGCTGCAAAAAACAGGGTTGGGCTCAAATACTGACTCACCAGAGAAAGTGAAAGAGCTGCCTACCGACCAGGTCGATAGCCAGGTTAGCCAGAATACGCAGTTTGGTTCCTTGCAGCAGATGCTGCAAAAAGCAGCCGAATTCTATGCCGCCCGCAAAGGTGGACAATAATTTCATAATTCCAGAAATCACTTGCTTTTAGCATCGAATTTATTATCTGATCTATAAAAAACACAGAATTGTAAAAGGCGGCTGTCTCTTTATAGAGGCAGCCGCCTTACTGTGTACCGAAGAACTCCGGAATATTTCCTTATACCTAGTCGATCTATTTTGTGATTACAATCAATATTAATTAGGAAACTGGGTGTGACCAGCTACAATATAAGCGTTGGAAGTACCGCTTTCCGGAAGTGCAGGAATCGTATCTGTTACTACTTTACCGCGGATATCGGTAATACGTACCTGAAGCGTCTTGTTTCCCAATTGTTCACCGACAAAATGATTGTAATCCATCTTCGGCAGGCTTACCCAGCTGCCATTTTTTTGCACTTCCAGCTTTATAACCGGGTATTTATGGTTTCTGACCTGAATAGCTGCCCACCAGCGTGAACTGCCTTCTTTAATGCGATAGCTAAAGTTGCCACTAATCGGCGCTTTGACCACTTTCCACTGAATATCTACTTTACCTTTGCTTACTTCTCCGATTTTGGCAAAAGCGTTGGGAGACAGATCTAGTGCACCGCTGGCACCATCCGGATACAGATCAGTGACATAGACGACCGTTTTCCCTTTGGGACCTTGTACTTCCAGATAGGCACCGGCAAGTGCTGCTTTGACACCGCCATAATTCATTTGTGCCGGATTGAGTGCAGTAATTTCCATATTGGCAGGAATCGGATCAAGCAGCACAGCTCCGCCTGAATAACCGGAACCGGTATAAGTCGCATAGCCTTTATATGTATCATTCCAGGCAGCTGATGCTGGCAGAGCGAACCATACCAGACTTAGGGTGGCAATCATGCCGAGTATACTCCATTTGCGGGTGACCGACCATTTTATCAATATAATCCCTCCAGATCCATAGAATAAGGTAAGCTGTCTTATTCTCGTTGTCATGAACTTAATATGATTCACAAAAATATAGTTCGCTTCTATAAGTGGACAGCTACCGTTAACAATGTACTACATATTCACTTTAAAAACAATAAATGCCTATTTCTCATCATAAGGAACTCTTGTATGTGAAGTATGGAATAATCAAGGTATTTGAGAAGAAGTATGATTTTTACAGAGAAAGGCTTTTATTTTTACATTGATATGATATGTTAGGAGCGATCAAGATTTTGACTACCGAACTGGAGGATCATACATATGAAGCAGTGGAAGAAAAAGGTCAGTCTGAGTGCAGCCGCCATTATGGTAGCCTCGGCTATCGCTCCCGCAGGAACAATAACGAGCAGCATCTACGCAGAACAGTTGCAGACAGAGGTTGCTCCTGCTCTGCAGAAAGCTCCAATATCTGTAGAGCAGGCAGCTCATTCAGTCTCTGTCAGTGCAAATACATATGCGTTATCAGAGATTCGGAAGCAAAGTACAGGCAGCAGGGTAACAGCCCGGGGATGGATTACATACAGAGAAGACACAGGAAGTAATTACAGTAATCTATACATTCAAGATGGAAGTGCCGGCATCGTGATCCGCGGACAGAATTTGCCTGGCGAACCGGGACAGGAGATTGAGACGACCGGCAAGCTGAGCGAATACCGCAAGTTGCTGCAGATTGAAGCGAGTGCAGCAGATACCTACATCCGGGTACAGACGCCTCAGACTGTGTCTGCACGTACGATTACAGCCGCAGACTTTACAGCGGATACTCCCTATGAAGGACAGCTTATCCGGATTAATAAAGTCATCGTAACCGGCAAAAGCAGTAATAACTATACACTTGAGGACAGCAGCGGCAGCTTTACGGTATATAGTAAAAGTCCATGGCTGACTGCCGGAGAATCTTATGACTCGGTTACAGGAGTATTGTCCCGGTATAATGACAGCATCCAGCTGATTCCACGGTCTGTCGAGGATATTGCCGGTGCAGTTCCGCCGGTAGTCGAGCCACCGATCCAACTATCGATTCATGATATTCAGGGCACAGCCCAGCGCTCTCCCTATGAAGGACGTGAAGTACGCGAAGTAGAGGGAATCGTTACCATGGTCAAAGGAAAAACTACCTTTTATATGCAGACCGAAGATGCACTGGCCGATCAGGATGATCGTACTTCCGAAGCCATTATGGTATACAAATCCGCTCATGGCATGAAAGTAGGCGATCGGGTCAGTGTAGATGGTGTGGTGAAGGAGTACAAGGAGACTGGCTATAGCGATGCCAGTGATCTGACGACTACCGAGATCGCAGCTTCGTCAATCAATCGTCTCGCCGAGAATCAGCCGCTACCGCAGTCTACGATTATCGGGCAGGGCGGTCGCATTATTCCGGGACAGATTGCTTCTGCAGAAGGTTTGGCTTCCTTTGACCCGGCATCTTACAGTATAGATCTGTATGAGAGTCTGGAGGGCATGCGCGTTCAATTGAATAATGCCAGTATTATCGGACCCTATACGTATGAGATTCCGGTTACGGTGGATATGCAGGCCGGCCCCAATGTAACTCCTGCAGGAGGCCTTGTAATCGCCAATAATCAGTTTAATCCAAACCGTCTGCTGATCGGGGAGAAGCCCAAGCAGCCGGTGAAGACAGGCGACCGATTCGAAGGCCCTCTCTATGGAATCATGAGCTACAGCTATAGTAATTTCAAAATCCTGCCGGAAAAAGGGTTGCCTTCTATCGTCAGCGGTGGACTAAAACGTGAAGTGTCAGCGCTGCATAACGGTACTGAGCAGCTAACCATTGCTTCTTTTAACGTGGAGAACTTCTGGGATGATCCCGCTAATCAGGAGAAGACCCGGCGAATCGCACAGAATGTCGTTCAGAATCTGCATACGCCGGATATTATCGGACTGATGGAAGTTCAGGATAATAACGGAGAGAAAGATGATGGAACTGCCGATGCCCAGACCAGCTTCAACGCGCTGATTCGCGAGATTCGCGCAGCTGGCGGTCCGGAATATCGGTATACGAGTATTGCTCCACAAAATAATGAGGACGGCGGAGCACCCGGCGGCAATATCCGTGTCGGCTTCCTGTATAATCCCGCTCGTGTAACCCTGGCAGAGGCTGCTGGAGGAAAAGGAGATTCGGTCACAGCAGTCACCTACGGTCCGCAAGGACTTACCTACAATCCGGGAAGGATAGAGCCGGGCAACGAAGCATTTGCCAATTCCCGCAAATCGCTGGCTGCCCAGTTCGTCTTCCATGGACGGCAGGTTATTGTAGTAGCCAATCACTTCAATTCCAAAGGAGGCGATCAGGCGCTATATGGTGCTGCACAGCCGCCTCAGCGAATCAGTGAAGTACAGCGCGCCAAGCAGGCTACGCTGCTCAACCGTTTCGTTCAGGATACGCTCGCGCAGAACAGCAGCGCGAATATCGTGCTGGTCGGCGACTTTAATGATTATCAATTCTCCAATACCCTGCAGATTCTCAAAGGGAATGTACTAACCAATCTGGTAGATACATTGCCGGAAAATGAACGATATTCCTATGTATATGAGGGTAACTCCCAGACACTGGATCATATTCTGATGACTGGTGGTCTGGCAGCTCGTGCACAGCTGGACATCGTACATCTCAATGCTGATTTCATGGAAGCCGATGGACGAGTAAGTGACCATGATCCGCTACTGGCACGGATTGACTTCTCCAACCGTTCCAATAACGACAAGAACGATGACAAAGATCATCCGGGTCGCATCCCTGGAAATGGTACCAGCTCAGGCAATAATGGAAATTCAGGAGCGGGTGGCAGTACGCCGCCGGTAACTCCAACTCCGCCAGCTGCAGTCGATTCCATGCCAATTGCAGCTGGTGCATCAACAGATGGTACAGTCTCCAGCTGGTCGCTTCCAATTGTTAAAAGTACAGACGGTGAGGCTGCAGTAGCTGCAGCTGGACTAAGCGCAGATGCCACCGCAGCCATGCTCACCCAATCAGGAGAAGCACAGACACTGAATGTCCGGCTGCAGTCCACACAGGCTACCGATACCTATCGGTTGCAATGGCAGCCTGAAGCGCAGCAGCTGTTAACCGAACAGGATCGTATTAAGCAAATCACGGTCACAACGCCGATAGGCAGTTATGATATACCAGTCAACTGGCTGCAAGCTTCCAATAGCGCTTCCAAGCGTCTGGTATTGGAAATGTCAGCAGACCCGGCCGCTATGCAGCAAGCAGAAGACAGCGGTTATCAAGTACGCAGCGCTGTACAATACAATCTGTATACGCTGGATGCCAATGAGAACAAACAACCGATCCAGCAGATGGATCGTTATATCCGGCGCACCCTGCAAGTGGCTGGTCTGGTGCCTGCCGCCCGGATTGCTGTTGTACGGGTGGAGACAGATACTAACGGCCGTACTACCTATACTCCGGTACCTTTCAATACCAAGGACGGAGCAGTCACTCTATTTAGCCGCAGCAACAGTACGTATGCTGTTCTAAATTCAGCAGTTCAATTGAATGATGTATCCGGCCATTGGGCACAGGCAGATATTAGCCGACTGGCAGATCAGCGGGTAATTACAGGAACGGTACAAGGTTCTTTCCGCCCGGATGCTGCTGTGACCCGGGCCGAGATGGCTGCTCTTCTGGTAAGAGCACTGGGTCTGTCTGGCGTAGAGAACGGCAGTACCTCATTCCGTGATATCGATAATTCGGCATGGTATGAAGATAGCGTGCGTACTGCTGCTCATGCGGGCCTGATCCAGGGCGATGTCAGCGAACGTTTTCGTCCGAATGCTACAATAACGCGGCAGGAGATGGCTGTCATGATGGAGCGCGCATTGCATTATACAGGAGCAGCGAACGCCACCGTCTCCAGTAGTCCTCCTGCCGATACCGCGAAGGCAGCCGCCTGGGCGAGACCGGCGATTGATCATCTGAGCGCTTCGGGACTGCTCAATGGCAATGCCAAAGGGCAATTCCAACCCACCAAAAATCTTACCCGTGCCGAGAGCGCCGCTATCATTCAGCGACTGTTGAACCAGTTAACCGGCACTTCTCAGTAATCACATATAAGCCTAAAAGCGCAATCTCCGAACCTGAAAATAGGGAGATTGCGCTTTTTGCTATGTTTGTCTTCTGAAGAGTCAACCTCTAGGCGGAGGAAACGCCGAAAACAATTCATCCTTCAAGCTGATTTGTAGAGTAGCGAATTGTAATAACATGATAGCAGATAGATAATTCCTGTATTACAAGGAGAGGGTCAGGATGAAATGTATGAATAATGAGGAACATGGTAATACGTTTACGATCACACAGACGACCGAACACTATTTTTATATGGAGTCGTTATCCCTGATGCCGTCAGCAGAGCCAATCACTGAATCTTGTCTTCAGCATTATTGCTGTACTGCTGAAGCTGCAGAGGCTGAACAACAGCAGATCGAACAAGAATTGGATTATCTTAATTCCTGGGAGAATATACTGGAATTTATCTAAATGGAAAATGCGCAACATAATTACATAATAATAATTATGTAAACTAAAATGCATTTATTTCGATATTACTTTTTTTAACATATAAATATTATTCTAAAGGAGGAATTATAATGGGATTCAATTTACACAATCTAAAAGGGCTGTTGGATACAAAAACCAAAGGAAGTCAGGGGTCAGGTGGCAGCGGAATCATCGATCTGCTGAACAAACTGCCTCTGGACAAGATTATTCAGAAACTTCCCCTGGAGAAGCTGCTCACTCCCGAATTTATGCAAAAGTATACATCCTTTAAATCAGTAGGTGAAATGCTGCAAAAGATGGGGCTTGGCTCCAATAATGATTCAGCTACCCAGGTAATGCTGGTTCCCAAAGATAAAATGGATAATCAACTGAGCCAGAATACGCAATTCAGCTCGCTCCAGCAAATGCTGCAAAAAGCTGCCGAGTTCTACGCTTCGCGTAAAGCCGGTAATAAATAAATTTGCTAACGTAGTCTACATTATTCGGGAAATTATTCTACAAAACCGTACCGCCAAATCAGGGGTACGGTTTTTGGCTGTCGTTCAGCTTTCTTAGCTCGAATAAGCATAATGTAATGCGATAAAAGATAAATAATAATCTCTTTGGTTTACATAATAATTTATATGTAAACTAAGTGCCGATAAAAGATTAAATTCATACTGAACGGAGTGGAAGGATTTGATGAGTAATAAACTTTAGTAATCATATGGAAGCCCCTATGAGATTGACTATCCAGATCGAATAATATGAAATCTTATTGCTAATAGTATGATGCACCTCCTAGATTCGATATTGCACGTACTTTAATTAACGGCATCACATCGTATGCTATGCATGCATACAAGCATTCATATCGACTATCAAGTTCCTGTATTCGTTTCATTATCGCCAAAGTTGGGGAAGCAAAGAAAGAGCGAAACAATCATATCGAATCTTGGGAGGTTATTATTATGGCTAAAATCGCCGTCGAAAAACCGTTTGATGATGTAAAGGAAGCACTGGAAGAAAAGGGACATCAGGTCGATCTGGTAGAGAGTGATCAGGAGCTGACCGGTTATGACCTTGGTGTAATCCGTGTTCAGAATGATGGAGATACGGATCTGTATGATTTCCCGGTTGTAAGCATTGAAGGCATGTCCATTGATGAAGTAGTAGAACGCGTGAGTGACTACATCGAGAAGATGAAGTAATACCATATGTAAGTACTTATGATTGATACGAGGCAGGCATAACTCTATGGCAAGTAGAGAATGTCTGCCTTTTTTATAAAAGGATCATTGTGCTCCACTATCAAGGGGTGGACCACGCATTTGTAGATAAACTCGGTTATTATCCGCAGGCAGAAGATTGTCTGGCTGAGATTGCTCGTGTCATTCGGCAAAAATGGGGAATAGACCGTATAGAACCCACATAAATCTGATCATCAAAGGGAGAGGAGAAGCTTATGCCACTTGATCCACAAGTCAAAGATTTCCTGAATATGTATAACCAGTATCAGATGCCTGCTCTCGATTCCATCGATCCAAAAATGATTCGTGCCATGGAACAAAATTCAGCTCTACAACAAATCGCTTCCCAAACCGATATATACCGGGTAGAGGATCGGACTATTCCTCTAGAGGACCGGCAGATTCCGGTTCGCCTGTATACACCGACAGATGCTGAAGTTCATCCTGCCCTTGTTTTTTACCATGGAGGAGGCTGGGTGTTGGGAAGTCTGGATTCCCATGATGAATTATGCAGGAAGCTTGCTCGTGAAGCGGAATGTGTCGTCATCTCTGTCGATTACCGACTGGCTCCGGAACACCCTTTTCCGGCAGCTGTATGGGATGCGTATGACTCTCTGCATTATATTGCAGAACATGCGGGAGAGTATGGTATTGATGCGGAGCAGATTGCAGTAGGCGGAGATAGTGCCGGTGGGAACCTGGCAACCGTTGCCTGTATAATTGCCCGGGATAAAAGCGGACCTTCTGTCTGTTATCAACTGCTGTTTTATCCTTCGACAGGAAATGGGACAGATACACGTTCCTATCGGGAAAACAGTCAGGGCTATCTGCTGACAGCCGATATGATGAATTGGTTTCGCAAATGTTATTTTGAACAGCCGGATGATGAAAATCATCCTTATGCTTCACCCGTGCTGAGCAGTGACCTTAACGGATTACCGCCAGCGATGATCATTACAGCAGAATATGATCCACTGCGGGATAGTGGTGCCGAATATGCCCGCAGGCTGCAAGAAGAAGGCGTAGAAGTCGAATATCTCTGTTATGATGGCATGATTCATGGCTTTGTCACAATGAGTCAACTGGATCGGACACAGGAAGCGATTCGCCAGGCTGCTGCACGACTCAGACAGGTATATCAAATGGATGTCTAAATGAATGATAATTATTGGAGGAATAAACAAATGGCTAAAATTATGGTAGTGGATGACGCTGCATTTATGAGAATGATGCTAAAGGATATGTTGGCTGGGCTGGGACATGATATTGTAGCAGAAGCGGGGAATGGACTGGAAGCAGTCAAAGCGTATGAAGCTAACAAGCCCGATCTGGTGACGATGGATATCACCATGCCGGAGATGGATGGAATCGAAGCTGTACGTTCTATCCGCAGTTCGGACCCTGGTGCCAAAATTATCATGTGCTCCGCAATGGGCCAGCAGGCAATGATCGTAGATGCTATTCAAGCCGGTGCCAAAGACTTTATCGTCAAGCCATTTCAAAAAGACCGTGTAGAAATTGCTATTAACAAAGTACTCGGCGTGTAAGCGTGTAAATTGGACGATACGAAAGACCTGGGGAGCAGCTGCCCAGGTCTTTCGTATGCATTTTATCTGTATATGTACACAAATATAAATCCCCCACATACTTGAATTAACAAGGCTGTGGGGGTTTAATCGTTAGTAGCAATATTCAATTGTAACCTATCCTCCTATACAACAATCCACATGCTTGACATGGTATAGACTTGCACCGATCCATGCTGCCGATTGTCCAAGCTCTGCAGTCGCAGACAATCGTTTAGCGATTGTTCATCGATTTCATTTTGGAGAAGCTTTATCCGAAAAGCTTCGCATGTCCGTTATTTCCCTTTTCGACGGGCTCAATAGACGGTTCATGGGTTTTCACCTGATTTACGGTGAAGAAAGTTCGTCCGCACATTTACAATGAATCATCCATGTCCTTGCATATGGGATGAGTTCCCACATACCACGATATCACGAAAAACGTTTTCACTGACGCTTTTCCCGCGTGAGACCGATCTAGTATGCTTCGCTAACCTGTTTCATTGGAATCCTGCTCCCTTCCTAACAAGTCAATTCAACATTGTTCGAAAATAGCATTTTCCTCTGTTCACAGCCTTTCATCATATTCAAAATGAAGAACATACTTTCATTCGTTCTACAAATTATTCATTTTAACAGATAAAGATTAAAGCGTAACAGTAGAGATTTAAAGCATTTTAAAAATTTAAATCCTTAGCATTTACTGAACATTTAAAAGCTTAAAACGTTTTAAAAATTCTTACTTTGCATCATACCATTCAATATCGAATCCATTTCATACACTTGCAATCATTTCTTTAATGCAGGTACAGCTTTTTTCATTTCCTTGACTTTACTGCTTCATACATAAATTCGTTGTAGATCAATCTCCATGAGTTCCCACATATCCACGAACTGCGAAAGATGTTTTCACGTACACCTTCCGGTGTGCAGCCGATTATAATATGCTTCGCTTACGTTATTGCATTGGAATCCTGCTCCCTTCTTAGCAAGTATTGGTCATTCTTGCTTGAAAACAGTTCATTCCGAGCCTACTTTCTGTCGTAATTTGACTCTGTACCGCCGATTGCTTCCCGCATACTCCAATATCCACGAAAAACGCTGTCACTACGCTTTCCTAGCGTGAAATTGTGCTAGTATGCTTCGCTACCTTTTTCCAACGGAATCCTGCTCCTTTCCCGCAAGTAGTTGATGCTTGCTTGAAAAAGCTTGTTCCTTCTTGCTTCGTCTAATGAGCTAGATTGATGTCCCGCATACCTGCAATCTGCGATCATGGGCATTTTCACGGATGCCAGATTGTTCTGCAGTTGAACCAGTATGCTTTGCTAACCTACTCCATTGGACGATCTCTCCTTTCCTGATAAAAAGAATTGGAGGGAATCACCTGACAACGCCGTTAATGCTTGATGTTGAAGCGTTGTTTGTTGTTGCTTGTTGGTGATGACTACATCATACTCCCGATGTTCCAAAAATGAAAACGCTATAAAATTGATTAAGCGAGTGTAAAATCGCATGAGGATAAAATATATCATGCATGCTCTGAATTCCAGCTTTTTCCTTCTTTTTCTTAGTTATTTCGTTATAAAACGGTGAAAAGGCAGCTCAAACTATCCTTTTTATCCTGTATTTATATACCTTCTCCCGTTTACATCCACCAAATAAAAAGATCATCTATGTAAAAAAAAAGTAAAAATGCGGACGCAAGAGAAAAGCTCTAGAGATTGGGTAATAACTATATAACAAAAGAGGATGAGGTAGAGCAGTACATACTCATCTATCCAAATAGACAGCTGTTCTATGCCGGATGACTGGCATGCAGCAAGGAATGGAGGAATAAATAATGAAAAATCCAATTAAAGAATTAAAGGGCATTAAAGATAGCATTAACGAAGCCAAACAGGCGATGGATGGAATCAAGGCTACACTCAATGATGTGAAAAGCGACGTTGATGAAGCCAAGCAAAATTTGCAGCATACTATGGAGCATGCCAAAGAAACTTCTCAAGAAGCTAAAGCCTCCACTGATCAGCTCAAAAGTGGAATCCAGAACAGCAAAACGGCGGTACAGGATACCCGTAATAATCTGTCTTCGGCAACACAGGATGTGAAGCAGAGCGTTACGATTGTCAAAGAAGAATTCAATACACCCGGCGGCGGATTTGCAGCAGATGAAGAGCAGACGAAGCAAACAGGGAGTAACCGTCTTAGCGCATCCAGAACTTTACCATCTTCGGACAGTCAACTTCCTGCCATGCAGCCACCGCAAGCTACCGCGATTACGCCAGCGTATGAGAATCCGGGAGCAGAACTAATTGAAGGTGGACAGTTGATCAAGGAAGGTACTGCCTTTTTCCTGAAAAAAGGAGAAGAAATCGTTGGAGAAATCACTTATATTCCCGGACCGGAAAGTGATACATGGACACTGAACCATACGTATGTAAATCCAGAGTACCGGGGCGGCAAAATTGCACAGGGATTACTGGATCAGGTCGTTCAAGCAGCCAGAGCAGAAAATAAAAAAATTCTGCCAACATGTTCCTATGCATTGGCCCAATTCAAGCGTCATTCCCAATACGAAGATGTATGGATGCGCTATTAAGCGTCTAATTGAGCCGCAGATGATCTAGATATACAGATTGAGGTTCTATGCCAAACGCCTGGATGATGTCCAGGCGCTTTTCTTATGCATACAGTATTACCAGTACACGAAATGATATCTCTTTTAATCGCGGTGAAAGGAAGATTTATATAATTATAGTTACATAATAAATAAGATAATTAATTTATTGGTCGGTTGTTAAGTGTAAGGTGAATAGGGGTAAAGAGACAGAGAGAAGTACGCAAAATTTGTAGAGAATTGTTGTAAAATACGAGCCAATGGATACGGGAGGTAGAGATTTTGAAAAAGACAATTGCAGATTCCGTTGTAGAGACGCTAGTGAAAGCCGGGGTGAAGCGCATTTTTGGTATTACAGGCGATTCGCTGAATGCGATTATTGATGCTGTACGGCGCTCCGGTAAAATTGAATGGATTCATGTTCGGCATGAAGAAGTAGCTGCGTTTGCAGCAGGCGCCGAAGCCGAATTGAACGGTACGATCGCAGTCTGTGCAGGCAGCAGCGGACCGGGTAATCTTCATTTGATTAACGGATTGTATGATTGTTATCGTAACCGGGTGCCGGTACTGGCGATTGCAGCCCATATCCCGAGTGACGAGATCGGCAGCGGTTATTTTCAGGCTACGCATCCCGAACTTATTTTTCAGGAGTGCAGTGATTTCTGTGAAGTTATTATGACCGAGAAGCAGATGCCACGTACACTGACCATGGCGATTCAGACAGCTATTGCTGGTTCTACCGTATCTGTTGTTGTTCTTCCGGGGGATATTGCCAGTCTGGATGAATCGACTCATCCTATTCCGGAGCAGGTCTACCATGCAGCCAAGCCAGTCGTATTGCCTTCGGAAGAAGAACTGCAGACACTAGCCCAATATCTGAATGAGGGCAAAAAAATCACTCTGCTTTGTGGGGCAGGCTGCAAAGGCGCTCATGCCGAGCTGATGGAGCTGTGTGAGAAGCTTCAATCTCCAATGGTTATTGCTCTGCGCGGGAAGGAACATCTGGAGTATAACAATCCTTATTTTGCCGGACTGACCGGACTGATCGGTTATTCCTCGGGTTATCATGCGATGATGGATTGCGATCTGCTGTTAATGCTCGGAACCGATTTCCCTTATCGGCAGTTCTATCCGGAAGATGCAACGATTATCCAGCTGGATATTGATCCTTCCCGTCTGGGCAGACGAACCAATATCACACTCGGCCTATGTGGAGATGTCAAATCCACTGTACAGCAGATCCTGCCGCGTCTGACCACGGAGCATGATTCCGGTCATTTACGCAAATCTGCGGACCGTTATGCCAAAGTACGTGAAGAACTCGACGAGATGGCAGTCAAAGGACGTACCGGACGCAAAGGAATGCATCCCCAGTATCTGGCCAAAGTCGTCAGTGATGCCGCTGCAGAAGATGCTATCTTTACTTGTGATGTGGGCACACCTACCGTCTGGGCAGCCCGTTATCTGGAAATGAGTGAACAACGCCGACTGATTGGTTCCTTTAACCATGGTACGATGGCTAATGCACTACCACAGGCGATCGGACTGCAGGCAGCAGAGCGGGAACGCCAGATCATTTCACTCTCGGGTGATGGAGGTCTCAGCATGCTGATGGGCGATCTGATTACACTCAAGCAGCATAATCTGCCGGTAAATGTGGTTGTTTTCAATAACAGTGCACTGAGCTTTGTGGAATTGGAAATGAAAGCGGGAGGCTACCTGGAATCCGGTACGGATCTGCATCAGACCGATTTTGCAGCGGTAGCAAACGCCCTTGGTATTCTGGGTATTCGTGTCGAAGATCCTGAAGAACTGGAGGATGCAGTGCAGCGTGCGCTGGCACATGATGGTCCTACCCTGATCGATGTAGTGGTCAATCGTCAGGAACTGTCCATGCCACCAACCATTACCTTGCAGCAAGCCAAAGGATTCTCCCTCTGGATGGCGAGAGCCATTATGAACGGACGTGGCGATGAACTGATTGATCTGGCCAAGACCAATCTGCTTCGCTGATCAATAATAAATAGGGACAGCAGCCCATGAAGCTGTTGTCCCTATTTATATGTAACGGCTCAGTAAAAGGCAGGCATTCGATTCTCTATTTTGCATAATAACCCGATTGCATCAGCTTTATCATTACAAATCCGGATGGGTATAGAATACTCAATCTAATGTATTAATTAAAATTTTATGCAATATATTTGATATTTAAGATATACTGAAGTCTATAGTCTATAGTCTATATGGCAGCTTCAAGAAAGGAGCTTGATATGTCTACCATCCTGAGTCGAAATAATGTAAGAGTTACAGGGAAAGGAAGTCAGCCCATTGTTTTTGCTCATGGTTTTGGATGCGATCAAAGTATGTGGCGATTTGTTGCCCCTGCATTTGAAGAAAATTACAAGATTATCTTATTTGATCATATAGGCTCCGGAAAATCCGATCTTCAGGCATATGATGCCGACCATCATAATCGGCTTACCGGTTATGCGGAGGATATGCTCCAGATTTGTGATGAGCTTCGGCTGGAAAGTCCCATATTTATTGGCCATTCGGTCAGCGGGATGATCGGTCTGCTCGCTTCACTATCGAGGCCGGGTTATTTCAAAAATCTGATCCTGATTGCACCTTCACCGCGATACATCAATGATTTACCCGATTACATAGGCGGTTTTGAACAAAAGGATATTGAAGAACTCCTCTCATTAATGCAGCAAAACCATTTGGGTTGGGCAAGCTTTCTCGCACCAATCGCTATGGGAAATCCGGATCAGCCGGAGCTGACTGCTGAATTGCATGAGAGTTTTTGCTTGTCCGATCCAGTCATTATACAACAATTTGCCGAGATTACCTTTATGTCGGATTATCGTTCCGAACTCCGGCATGTGACAGCACCGGCACTTATTTTACAGTGTGATCAGGACTATATTGCCCCTCTGGAAGTAGGGGCTTATATGCATCAGCAGATCCCGCACAGCATCTTTCAGCTAATGGAAGCGACAGGACATTGTCCCCATATGAGTCATCCGGACGAGACAATTTCCCTGATTGAGGAATATCTGACTCAGTCAGTTACGGGAATGGAGATGTCACGCTGATGAATAAACGATTGGACCAGGTGTTCTGTGGCTATATGTCATTATCTTCCGGGCATCTTATTACAGCTGCAAATGAAACGCTGCTGGAGCTGCTGGGTTATAATCAGAACGGACTTTATGGCTGTCATTTTGAATCGATTCTTACCCGGGCCAGTCGTATTTTCTACCAGATGTATTTTATTCCAAGAATTCGTCTGAATACCAATATTGAAGCTCTTCAGTTGGCGATCAAGTCAGGAGACGGTACCGAAGTTCCATTTCTGATCAATGCGAGAATACGAGAACGGGAGGGAGCCGCTGTATATGAATTGATCCTGCTTCCCATGCATCAGCAGATTCAACATGAAGAGCAGATTCGTATACTCAACCAGGAAGCCAAACGACTGCAGCAAGAACTGGACATGCTTAGAAATTCGGCAGAAGATTCCGCTGCAGGTCAGCAGGAATTGGCCCGGCAGATTGATCTCCAGGAACAAAAAATTGAGCTGATGGAATCGTATGCCAGTAAATCCAAACCAGGCGAATCACTCTTGACAGGTTCGCAGCAGATCGAGTAATCTCTATACTAACTTATTTTAGCAAATATGGTATGCACTATACTTCATCTTGCTAATCATCAATAGCTATGATCAGGACCCCTTGGTTCTTCCATCGCTGTACAGAGAGGAAATCCACCGGCTGCAAGGTTTCCCGCTGCGATTGAATCCGGCCCCTATCCTGTGAGCTGCAATATGCAGGCAGAGAATGCTACCTCTGAACTGTATTATTATTGCCGGCTGCCTCCGTTAACGGCTGAAGGATTACATAATCGCAGACGTATCGTATGTATTCTGCTTGCTGCAGAATCATGTTGCTGCTGATTGGTAATCGAAATTAGGGTGGTACCACGACACATTCGTCCCTGACGGATGTGTCTTTTTTGTTTTTCCATACATTGATTAGGGAGGAATTCAGGTATGAAACAGAGTCAACTGCTAGCCGTCACGCTGCGTGAATCTCCTGGAGATGCAGAAGCAGCAAGTCACCGTTTATTGCTGCGGGCAGGCTATATTCGCCAGCTTGCAGCAGGTATTTATACGTATCTGCCACTTGGACGCATGGTGCTGCGCAAGTTGGAGCAACTGATCCGCGAAGAGATGGATCAGAGTGGTGCCCAGGAAGTGCTATTGCCAGCGATACAGCCTGCCGAACTATGGCAGGAGTCCGGCCGCTATGATCGGTATGGTAGAGAACTGCTCCGTCTTCAGGATCGACACGAGCGGGATTTTGTGCTCGGACCTACGCATGAAGAAGTCATAACCGACCTGATTCGTAGCGAGATCGGTTCCTATCGTCAGTTGCCGGTTACCCTGTATCAGATTCAGACCAAGTTCAGGGATGAGCGCCGTCCACGATCCGGTCTGCTTCGCGGAAGAGAATTCCTGATGAAAGATGCCTATTCTTTTGCCATGGATGAAGTCACTATGCAGCAGTCCTACAAAATAATGTATGATGCCTATCATCGTATTTTACAGCGCTGCGGACTGGACTTCCGCGCTGTGGAAGCAGATGCAGGATCGATCGGAGGACAGGGCAATACACATGAGTTTATGGTTATGACCGAGGCTGGAGAAGACACGATTGCTGTCTGTACCCATTGTGATTATGCTGCCAATCTGGAAAAGGCAGAATCTGCGGTAATCCCATCGGTTGCTGGGTTCGATACCAATGCTACAGCCATAGCAGTCTTGTCGCATGAAGCAGATGCAGATACAGAGATCACTCCAATCCATGTGTCCCATTTGACTGCAAAGACAACTGAAGTCGGGAATGGATTACAGCCTGAGAAGTTTCATACTCCAGGTTGGCGAACGATCACTGAGCTGACCCAGGCATTATCAATTACAGCAGATCACATCATCAAAACAGTCATTTTCCTGGCGGATCAACAGCCAATTGCTGTATTGATTCGTGGAGATGAAGAGATTAATGCAATCAAAGTCCAGAATTATCTGCAGGTGGATGAATTGATTCTGGCTGATGCAGACACGATTCAACGTATAACAGGCGCTCCGGTTGGATTTGTCGGACCCTATGGGCTTGTATCTAACGATTTGACCTGGCTGGCTGATTACTCCATCCTCCCGCTGCAGGATGCTATCGCCGGAGGCAATGAAGAGGACTATCATTATCGTCATATCAATGTGGAACGTGACCTTAACCTCCTGCATATCGGCGATTTCCGCAATGTTCGTACCGGGGACAGTTGTCCGCGCTGTCAGGAAGGACATATTCATTTTCAGCGTGGGATCGAAGTGGGACATGTGTTTCAGCTGGGAGATAAATACAGCGCTGCGATGAATGCTACCTATACGGATTCATCCGGTCAGGATCAATTTATACAAATGGGCTGCTATGGCATTGGTGTATCCAGACTGGTCGCTGCGATCGTAGAGCAGCATCATGATGAGCAGGGGATATGCTGGCCTGCTGCGATAGCTCCCTATCAGGTACATCTGATTCCGATCTCTACCAAGGATGAGCAGCAGATGAGTGTAGCTCTCCAGCTGTATAAGAGACTGATCCAGGCTCATCATGACGTACTTCTGGATGATCGGGAAGAACGAGCCGGCGTCAAGTTCAAAGATTCCGATCTGATCGGCATCCCAATACGCCTTATTATCGGCAAAGGAGCTGCTGCAGGCGAAGTAGAGTACATGGAGCGCAGCACGGGTATACGTGAGCAGTTGACTATCGAAGACGCGATTCAGCGTGTTCTGACAGCAGGTATCAGACCGTAGATGCGATGAAATGAAATTACTTTTAATAAATGTTTTAAAAAGTTCTGCTCTGATGATATGATAGATGCTGAATCAGCAGATATTCCAAAGATGGAGGTTATTGCACCTATGGCTACACTGTTTCTGATTGTCATCTATTTATCCTTTATCAGCCTGGGAATTCCCGATTCCATGCTGGGAGCAGCCTGGCCGGTGATGCATCTGGATATTCGGGCGCCATTTGGAGCAGCGGGTACATTATCGATTATCGCATCGGTAGGTACTATCCTGTCCAGTCTAGTCAGTGGGACCCTGCTGAACAAGCTGGGCACCGGACTGGTCACCCTGATCAGCTGCTGCCTGACTGCCGGAGCACTGCTCGGTTTTGCTTTTGTTCCGTCGCTGACCTGGCTGGCAGTACTGGCAATTCCGCTCGGAATTGGTGCAGGTGCGGTCGATTCCGGGCTGAACCATTATGTAGCCTCCAATTATAAAGCCCATCATATGAGCTGGTTGCACTGCTTTTGGGGTGTAGGAGCCACTACAGGACCTATTATTATGGCCTACTATATGGGGACGGAAAGTTCATGGAGAGGCGGTTATCAGGCCGTAGCCATTATACAGATGGTGCTGGTTGTTATCCTACTGTTCACGCTGCCGCTCTGGAAAAAAGTAGCCTCGATTCAGCAGGAAGCCAAGCAGCGTGAGAAGCAAACCCAATCTGACTCCGAGTTACATACAACAGATTCAATATCGGATACCGATCTTTCTTCCGCTACGCCTGCCACCAAAGTGAATTTATTGCGAATCCCTGGCGTGAATTTTACACTGCTGACGTTTCTGTTCTACTGCGGAGCAGAAGCAACAGTAGGATTATGGGGAGCCAGCTTCTTCGTTGGAGCGCGGGGAGTGACTCCCGAAATGGCTGCAGGCTGGGTGTCGTTGTATTTTGCCGGTATTACACTGGGACGACTAATCACAGGCTTCCTGACACTGCGTATGAGTAACCGCAAGCTAATCCTGATTGGGCAGCTGGCTGCCGTTGCAGGTGGAATTCTGCTGCTTATGCCCCTACCGCCGGTTCTACTAATGAGCGGTCTGATTCTGATTGGTATCGGATTTGCCCCAATCTTCCCGGGACTGCTGCATGAGACACCTGCCCGTTTTGGAGAAAAGAATGCTGCTCGGCTAATGGGTTATCAGCTGGCTATGGCGTATGTGGGTATTACTATTTTGCCGCCTTTATTCGGATTGATTGCTGCTTACGTACATGTAGGATGGTTCCCGTTCGTTGTTCTTGCTTACATTCTGCTTATGCTGCTATTTGCAGAACGCGTGAATCAGAAATTAAGACCTGCCTAGCGTTTAATCCTATCTATAAGCAAATAGGTATTATAATTTGATATACAAATTGTGTTTTTGGATTGCCATTTTCTCGCTTACTTAACCTCCAGCTCATACCCATGAAGCTGGAGGTTTTTTATGTAGTAATTCCTGATTATTATATATGTAATTACACAAAAAGAGAATCAAAATCATTGACACAAAAATGCATAATATGTAAAATTACCACATGTTTGATTGCGTTTACATAATAATGCATTGTATTTAACCATTTGGAAAATACATTGCAGAATGCCGGAATCAGACATGTATTTTGTAATACAATCCATTTGACGAGGAGAAATGATTATGCAAAAAAACAAACTCTGGCTGCTGCTTCAAATTGTAAGTCTGGCAGCGATTATGGCACTTGTACTGCCAACCTTCTCTACGGTTCATGCTGCTGATGGTGACGGTACCACAGCCAGCATATCTGACATTCTGAAAAATCAGCAGGCGGATGGCGGATGGAAAAAATACTATGACGAAAACAGCGGAGACTGGGCCAAGTCAACGATCGACAATAAGGCTACATATACGGAAATTCGCCGACTGGCTGCCGAATACACCAAAACCCGTAATAGCCAGTACTCGGCTGCAGCTATCAAAGGTATCAACTTCCTCTTGACTATGCAGTATGCCAACGGCGGCTGGCCTCAGGTATACAAAGCTTCCGGCTATCATCAGCACATCACATATAACGACAATGCAATGGTCAGTGTAATGACGCTGCTGGATGAAGTAGCCAACAAAAAAGGCGACTTTTCCTTTATCGACAATACCCTGGCTGGCAAAAGCAAGCAGGCTGTAGACAAAGGTATCGACTGCATCCTGAAAACACAGGTTGTATCCGGCGGTAAACTAACTGCATGGGGACAACAACATGACTCTGTTACGCTGAAACCGGCAGGCGCTCGTATCTATGAAGTACCTTCTCTGAGTGCAAGCGAAAGTTCGGGTATCGTAGCCTTTCTGAAAACAAGACCTGCTACTTCCCAGATCACAGCATCGATCAAAGCAGCGGAAGACTGGTTCAAAGCAGTCAAAATTACCGGCATCCGCGTTGTAAAAACAAGCTCTGATGTAACGGTAGTTAGCGATCCAAGTGTAACTACACCGATCTGGGCACGCTTCTACGAACTGAACACCAACAAACCAATCTTTGTTGGTCGTGATGGTGTAGTGAAATATCAGCTTAAGGATATTGATCAGGAGAGACGTACCGGTTATGCATGGTATGGCAACTGGCCTTCCAAGCTGGGAATTAATTAATTTGATTCCATTGCATTTGGTTATGTATGGTCGACTATCCTGAGCAGTACTATGATGTATGGCTCTATATACGATCAGGCTATTCCAGACAAAGATATGACTATAACAATAAAGACCTTCTTCCGCCAAGGAAAGAAGGTCTTTATTGTTATAGTCGGCACGGAATATATCCATATTTGATCCATAATAGAGTTGATTATTCTGTATCGTTGGTATCCATAATCATTTGTAAATTGCCCTTCGTTGCCGGAAGGTTTTATCTTCCTGCATTCAGGTATAGGTTACACGCCCACAGCCAGAATATGCAGACAGCGTCAGGTTGCAATCAGGAAGAGGAAGCTTGTTGTTGCTGTTTATATTCTTCCAGCGTCAGCTGCTTGCTCGTGATCTCACCTGCTATTGTTTTACCAACATAGCGCAGATGCCATGGCTCGTAGGTGTAGCCGGTAATACTTTCCTTGCCTTTGGGATAACGGATAATGAATCCATAGGAAGAGGCATGTTGAGCAAGCCATTTGGCTTCCTTGGTTCCGGCAAAACAGCCGGTGGCTGCGCAGCGGCCGTTCGATCCGCTTACATCGATAGCAAGTCCGGTCTCGTGTTCACTGGTACCTGGATACGCACTGTAGGTACGAGCTTTGGCTTCACCATCCCGGCGTACATAAGCTTCAAAGATCGCTTTCTGACGAGCATGGGAACGATACGCAGAGACGCCGGCCAGCGGCACATGGTCCTGATCAGCTGCAGCAAACATTTGCTTCAGCGCAGCGGCTGCTTCTTTGCGCATTTTGCGCTTTTCGATCTTCTCTTTAAATGTAAATCGTACATCGGCATACACCAGATCTGCTGGCGTATACTTTTCCGGCAGTTTATTCTGCTTGTTAACCAGTACATCAATTGCTTCCGGCTGAGTAACCGTCTTCATCGCCGTACCGGTACTGGCTGTCGGACGGAGCGAGACGGGCGAAGCGGAAGTGTTGACTGTATTGGCGGACTCTCTCGGTGTTTTAGCGAGAGGAGCCGTGGCGGTATGTACCGGAGTAGAAACTGGGCTATATGGCTGCTGTGCGTTCGTACTATTGCTGCTGCAGGCAGACAACAGGCAGATCGTACTGATCGCTGCCATCACAATTCCTTTTTTGTTTATCATTTGTTATTCTCCTTTTCCAAAAGCATCTCGTCTGCATACGGCGCGGATGATAGCCGCATTGCAGTGTGTGCAATAAATCCTATCCTCTACATAAACTTTATTCATTATGCCAGTTCATCGTATCTATATCGTATCGAACTTGTTGCTATCTTGTAAATGTTTCCCGGGAATTCGGCATGGACTTCATTGCCACTCATGCTAAGATAGTATAGCGTGTAACCATAGAGAAGACAGGAAAGGAAATACAGCAATGAAGAAAGTAATTGTAATCGGAGCAGGAATTCTGGGCGCTTCGACAGCGTATCAGCTCGCCCAGTCCGGAGCAGAGGTGCTTTTGATCGATCGGCAGGATCAGGGGCAAGCTACCGATGCGGCAGCCGGCATTATCTGCCCGTGGCTGTCCCAGCGTCGTAATCAGGCCTGGTATCGTCTTGCAAGAGGCGGAGCACAGTTCTATCCGGAGCTGATCCAGGAGCTCGAAAATGAGGGAGAGACCGATACCGGGTATGCGCAGGTAGGCGCACTCAGTATTCATACCGATACCGGTAAAATCGGCAAAATGGAAGAACGGGCGCGCTCGCGCAGAGATAATGCGCCGGAGATCGGGGAGATCACTATACTCGATGAAGAGCAGACCCGTCAGCAGTTCCCGCTACTACAGGAAGGTTATCAGGCTGTACATATCAGCGGCGCAGCTCGTATCGATGGACGTGCTTTGCGGGATGCGCTGATTCGGTCAGCCATGCGAAATGGAGCTGCATTTATTCAAGGAGACGCAGTCTTGCAATGGGAAGCGAATCGTATTACTGGAGTTCAGGTTGGAACGGATAGGTATGCGGCAGATGAAGTTGCTGTCTGCGCAGGAGCCTGGGCCCATTCGCTGCTGCGACCACTGGGTATTGATTTCAAAGTCAGCTTCCAAAAAGCACAGATTATGCATCTACAGACGACGAATCAGTCCGATACCGGCAGCTGGCCGGTGGTAATTCCGCCTACGGATCAGTATCTGCTGGCTTTTGATGATCAGAAGATCGTGATCGGAGCTACTCATGAGAATGATGTAGAAGGATATGACACCCGAATTACAGCTGGGGGCATGCAGGAGGTACTCAACAAAGGCCTGGAGCTGGCACCGGGACTGATGGACAGTACTTTTCAGGAAGTACGGGTAGGATTCCGTCCATTCACACCAGGATTTCTGCCTGTGATCGGCAGGATACCTGGCTGGAAAGGTCTGCTGGCGGCCAATGGGCTCGGAGCATCCGGTCTGACGGCAGGGCCATATCTGGGCAGTCAGCTTGCCAAGCTGGCGCTGGAGATGGACCTGGATATTACAATCGAGGATTATGATATCAGCCAAGCTATCGAACAGATTTCGCTCTAAAATATTTTTGGTTTTTCAAAAGAGTTCTGAAAGATATGTAGATGATTACGTTCTCCCTTTAGAAAGTTCAAATTAAGAAGCAGCTGCTCCGGTGGCTGCTTTTTTTCGTATTCCCATCTCTAATCATGTGTGCTTAGCACGTTATTCTTTTCCATTGTATACTGGTAAAGATGCTGTGTTGGTAATAAAAAGAATTTTAAGAAATACAAGGAAATAAATATTATCCATACCATCCAATCAAGTACAGGCGAAGGGAGCTCTATATAATGACGAGCAGACACAACCATGCGGAAAATGAGAAAGAGTCCCGGCAGTTCTGGCAAGAATATTTGAGAGGGATTACAGAAGCTTCTATTCTGCCGCAGCGCTTCACCAGTATAGAGCAAAATCGGGATACCTATGCCTCCATTCCCGAGCAGTATGAGCAGGTAGTCTACTCATTTGGTCAGGATCTCACTGCTTCCCTGATGGAATACGCCAGCAGCAGCGAAATCGCGCTGACTACACTGCTGCAGACGATCTGGGGCATTGTACTGCAGAAATACAATAACAGCGAAGAGGCTGTATTGGGCATGCAATTTTCCGGCAGCAATCAGGAACAGGGTTCATTTGCTGTACCGGAGCGTCGTATTCTTCCACTTCGCATAAAGACTTCCCGTACCACAACTTTCCACGAGTTTTGCCGGGAAGTTCAGCAATCCTGGGCATTGATAATCAACCAACCATTATATAACCCGATAGAACTTCAGGAGATTGCGGATATTTCTCATCCGCTGATTAATCATGTGCTTGTATTTGAGCATGACATGCTAGATACTGCTTATTCGGCAGACAGCAAGAACGAGATAGCATCATCTTCATCATCTACAAGAAACCATCCTGATAAATCTTACTTTGTGGATTCAGGTTCAGAAGAGGAGCATCTTCACTACAGCATCCATATCCGTCTGGATCGGACCCTGCATATCTCTTTTTCATACAATCCTGCCGTATATGATCGTGATCGTGTGCAGGCGGTCTGTCAGCACATCTCCCAGATTGCCGAGGCAGTTATGAAGCATCCCCATCTGCCTGTGCATACTTTCTCCATGCTGACTGCAGCAGAGCAGTATCAACTTATGCATACATTCCGTGGACAAACTATAGACCTGCCTGCAGACAAGACAGTACATGAACTTTTCGAGGAATGTGTCCAGCTGCAGCCGGATGCTGTAGCGATTGTCTGTAACGGACAATCCTTTACCTACAGGCAACTGAATGCCAGAGCGAATCAATTGGCACGTATTTTGCGCAGGAGAGGAGCGGGACCGGAGCAGATTATTGGCATTATGGCCCATCATTCACTGGAGATGTTCATTGGTGTACTGGGCATTATCAAGTCCGGTGCTGCGTATCTGCCTATAGACCCTTCGTATCCGGTACAGCGAGTATCTTATATGCTGGAAGACAGCCTTACGACGCAGCTGTTAATTCAGCCGGATCTGGCTCTTCCCGAGTCTTATACAGGAACGACCATCCTGCTTGACCCTTCGGTATGGGAAAAGGAAGAAGACCATAACATCGAGTCGCTGCATGAAGATCACCATCTGGCATATGTCATTTATACATCCGGTTCCACGGGACAGCCCAAAGGGGTAATGATCGAGCATCAGGCACTTGTGAATCTGTGCAGCTGGCATAATCAGGCTTTTCAGACTTCTCCAGCGGATCGCAGTACCAAGCTGGCAGGCTTTGGATTTGATGCTTCGGTATGGGAGACATTTCCGACTCTGCTGGCTGGTATGACGGTACATATTATCGACGAGAGAATACGCGGTGATATTTACGCACTGCAATCGTATTTTGCAGAGCATGATATTACGATTGCTTTTCTGCCTACCCAGCTGGCTGTTCAATTTATGGAGCTGGATCATCCTGGTCTGCGTCTGCTGCTGATTGGAGGAGAGCGCATCCAGCAGTTCAAGCCGCAGTCGTATCAAGTGATTAACAATTATGGACCTACCGAGAATACGGTGGTAACGACCAGTGGTTCGCTGGATGCGGATTCTCCTGTACTTACGATTGGCAGACCGGTCAGCAATCATCAGGTATGGATCCTGGATCATGCCGGACAGATGCAGCCTGTTGGTGTAACGGGAGAGCTGTGTGTATCTGGAAGCGGGCTGGCACGCGGATATTTGTATCGTCCGGAGTTGACGGCAGAGCAATTCACCCGTCATCCCTTGTTCCTCGAAGAGCGAATCTATCATACCGGAGATTTGGCATGCTGGCTGCCGGATGGGCAGATTGAATATAAAGGTAGAAAAGATGAACAGGTCAAAATCCGTGGTTATCGTATTGAACCCGGCGAAATCGATGTTCAGCTAATGCAGCATCCAGCTGTTCGTGAATCGCTCACCATTGCCAAGCAGGATCAAGAAGGATATGCCTATCTCTGCGCATACATCGTCTCCGATAGAGCATGGACAACGACCGAACTGCGTGAACATATCCTTCGTGCATTACCGGAGTATATGATTCCTGCCTATTTTATACAGATCGATCAGCTGCCGCTAACTGCCAATGGCAAAGTAAACAAATCGGCGCTGCCCGATCCGCCAGCCTATTCGTCCGCTTCTTTCGCGCCTCCGGTAACCGATAACGAGATGGCACTTGCTGTCCTCTTCGAACAGATACTGGGTGTTCGGCAAATCGGCATTCATGATCACTTTTTTGAACGAGGAGGTCACTCTCTCAAAGCGATGACACTGGTATCCAGAATTCACAGGGAAATGAATATTGATATTCCGCTGAATGAAATCTTTTTAAGACCGACTGTACACGAGCTTGCCGATTTTATGGACCAAGCCGAACACAATCTATTCCGCAGCATCCCGCGGGCGCCAGAGCAAACCTATTACCCGGTCTCATCCGCGCAGCGGCGTATGTATATGGTTCAGCATATTCAGGATACAGCGACTACAGCTTATAATATCCCACTCCTTTTCGAAATGAAGGGACATCTGGACCCCGCAAGACTTAATAGCGCATTGCAAAGATTGATCGCTCGGCATGAGAGTCTGCGGACTTCTTTTCATATGATTGACGGGCAGCTGATGCAGCATATTCATGAGGATATATCGTGGGAAATGGAGATTCATGAGACTGCAGCAGCTGAACAGCAGATGATGTTGCCGTCTTTTATCCGTCCATTTGAGTTATCCGGGGCTCCGCTGATCCGCGCAGGTCTATTCCGCTTCGGACAGGATCATCATCTGCTCCTGCTGGATATGCATCATATTATCTCGGATGGGGTATCCACAAGCATCCTGTTTGAGGACTTGCTGAAGCTGTACCAGGGGGAAGTGTTGCCCGAACTCGCGCTTCAGTACAAGGACTACGCTGTCTGGCAACAATCGGAGATGGGCAGGTTGAAGTGGGAAGAACACAAGCAGTACTGGATGCAGCAGTTGAACGGAGAACTACCAGTTATGGAGCTACCCACTGATTATCCGCGTCCTGCTATTCAGGATTATAGTGGTGCCCTATGGAAATTCCATATAGATAAAGAGCTGCATAGCCAGATGCAGCAGCTCTGTCTGAATCAGGGAGTCACTCTGCATATGCTGATGCTCGCTGTATTCCAGCTGATGCTATCCAAATATACCAATCAGCAGGATATCATCACCGGTGCTCCGATCGCCGGCCGTTCTCATGCGGATGTACAGTCCATCCCGGGAATGTTCGTCAATATGCTGGCATTGCGGACACGCCCTGCACCGGAACTGGTATTTACCGATTATCTGGCACAGTGCAGAGAGACGATCCTGGAGGCATATACCCATTCGGATTATCCCTTTGAAGAACTGGTAGAACAGCTTGGACTTCAGCGCGATGTAAGTCGGCATCCGCTGTTTGATGTACTGTTTACCGTGCAGAATTTTACCAAACCCGAGTTTCGTCTGCCGGGTCTGGATATCCTTTCTGTCGATCCGGACTGGAATCCATCCAAGTTCGCGATGAACTGGACCGTACTGGAAGGGGAGATGCTGGAAATTACTGTAGAGTACAGTACCAGCCTGTTCCAATCTTCTACGATTGTACGGATGGCGGAACATTATACCGAGCTGCTGAGACAGATTGTAGCTCATCCGCAGCAAAGTCATGCCGAACTCCATATGCTGAGTTCTGCCGAGTATGAGCAGCTGACAATCACATTCAACCAGACAGCTGCCCAGTATCCGAAAGAGCAATGTATTCAAGAGCTGTTCGAGCAGCAGTGCAGACTACATCCGGATCGTCCGGCAGTCATCATGGGAGAGCGGCAGCTGACATATGATCAACTGAACCAGCAAGCCAATCAGCTTGCCCATACGCTGATCCGCCGCGGCGCAGGATACCACCCAGGTAAGAATCAGATCATCGGTCTGCTCTCTGAACGTTCACCGGAGATGATTATTGCTATTCTGGCTATTCTCAAAGCAGGTGCTGCGTATCTGCCGATCGATCCGACGCATCCGGCAGAGCGCATCCTGCGTATGCTGTCTGACAGTGAAGCATCTTATGTAATTTCACAGCATCGTGAGCTGTGGACGGATTCCAATCGCTATGATGGTGAGGTATTGTATCTATCGGATCAGCCGGGTCAGGCAGAACCGGTATATTCTCCGCCTATCATGACACAGCCGGAGCAGCTGGCATATGTTATGTATACCTCAGGTTCGACCGGACAACCCAAAGGAGTTATGGTTACGCACCGGAATATTGTAAAAACCGTGATCAACAATGGTTTCCTGGATATTACACCACAGGATCGGGTTTTGCAGCTGTCCAATTATGCTTTTGACGGTTCTACATTTGATCTGTATGGAACTCTTCTCCATGGTGCAGCACTGGTACTGGTCACCCGTGAACAGTTGCTTCATCCGGTATCCCTGATCGATTACATGCGCAGCCAGCAGATTTCGGTAACCCTAATGACCATTGCGCTGTTCAATACCCTTGTAGAAGTGAACCTGAATGGTCTAACCGGTCTGCGCAAGCTGCTATTTGGAGGCGAGCAGGCTTCACGTGCCCATGTGGACAAAGCGATCCGTACACTGGGAGAGGATGTGTTGATCAACGTCTACGGACCTACAGAAACGACTGTATGTGCAGCAGTATGGCCGGTGAATCAGATGCTACTGGATCAGGGACAGCTGCCGATCGGTCGACCGATTCATAATACATCCCTGTATATCCTGAATGCATCCGGGCAGCCACAGCCGGTCGGTATTACCGGCGAACTCTGGATCGGTGGGGAAGGCGTATCGTTGGGATATCTGCGGCGTCCGGAACTTACAGCAGAGCGATTTATCGATAACCCATGGATACCCGGGACGCGCATGTACCGCTCAGGGGATCTGGCCCGCTGGCTCCCGGATGGCAATGTGGATTATAAGGGACGAATTGATGAGCAGGTCAAGATCCGTGGCAACCGGATCGAGCTGGGCGAGATTGAAGCAGCACTGCTGGAACATCCGTCTATCCAGGAGACTGTCGTTATCGCTCTTCAAAAAGATCATGCTTATTCCAGTCTGTGTGCTTATATCATAGCCAACGAAGAATGGACGATCAGTGAACTGCGGTCTCATCTGGGGGTACGCATACCGGATTATATGATTCCTTCCCGTTTCATTGCGCTCGACCAGATACCACTTACACCCAATGGTAAAGTAGACAAACGGGCACTGCCTGTCCCTCATACAGATGGGGACCGGGAGATGATTGCTCCGCATACAATTACCGAAACAAGCCTGATCCAGTTGGTAGCGGAAGTGATGGAGATGCAACCGGAACAGATCAGTATGAATGATAATTTATTTGATATTGGCGGTCATTCGCTCAGCATTCTGAAAATGATTGGCAAATCCCATACGATCGGCTGGAAGCTGGAAATGAAGGACTTCTATATTTACCGTTCCTTTGCCGAATTAGCCTATAAAATAGATGCCGGAGAGTTGGATTCCAGGGACGAAGAAGTGTCAAAACCAATGTTCACCCCGGGTAACCCTGTACCGATTCCCGATGTACCTATTCAGGACAGAATGGTTCCACCGGAATCGATTTTGCTGCTGGGAGCAACCGGCTTCCTCGGTATTCATATTCTGCATGAACTGCTGGCTACAACCACCGCTCGGATTATCTGTCTGATTCGTGCTGAAGATGAACAGCAGGCGAAGGATCGATTGAACCGGAAGCTGCAATTTTACTGGTCATCCCGATATGATAACAGCAAGCTGGCTCAGTGGATGAATCGGGTAGAGGTTCGTCATGGAGATATGACCGAGCATCAATGGGGATTAAGCAGTAAGGAAATGCAGTCGCTGGGCGAATCGATAGACGCAGTAATCCATATGGCAGCGCTAGTGAAGCATTATGGATTCTACGAAGAGTTCGAACGTGTGAATGTTCAGGGAACTCGTTATGCAGCTGAGTTTTGCCAGCAGTTTCATTTGCCGCTTCATTATGTATCTACACTCAGTGTATCTGGATCCTATGCGCCGGAGAGCAGCGAGAACCTGGTATTTACAGAAAGGGATCTGTATATCGGTCAGGACTATCAGTCCAACGTATATCTGCGCAGTAAATTTGAAGCCGAAGCGCTGCTAATAGAGGAGATGCACTCCGGACTTGACGTATCTATTTACCGGGTAGGTAATCTGACCGGTCGTTATGCAGATGGTCAGTTTCAGGAGAACATACAGGACAATATGTTCTATCTTTCGCTCAAAGCACTGGCTCTTATGGAAGGAGCCAAATCTGCTGTTATGCAGGAAATGGTTGATCTGACGCCGGTCGATATCTGCGCGGCGGCCATTGTCCGGCTGATCCATACTCCAGGCGTACAGGAAAGAGTATTTCATTTGCATAATCCGCATTATGTGAGCTATGGGGAGATTTGTACGTCCTGGACACCCTATGGATTCAAGCCAAAGATCATGAGCTCGGAAGAAATGAAGAGCCAGCAGCAAAAGCTACAGTCTACCGATGAGATGCTGGCGGGGATTGTAACGACTTTGTTTGAATCGGATGAGCCAGTGAATATTCGTATTGATGTAGAGCGTACGCTGGCCGTGCTGAAAAGGATCGGCTTTACCTATCCCGTACCGGATAGAGAGTATATTAGCAAATTAATGGCTTATGCTGTAGAGAGTGGATTCATGTATTCGGAATCTTCGATTTACTAAGCTGGACGTTCAATTATCCAATTCACCTGTAATGTAATAAGCCCCAAACAATCCTGAAAAATATACAGGGTCGTTTGGGGCTTGTTTGGTAGAGTTACATGCAGACGCTTGGGATCATTATGCCCAGCGGTCAAACCAGTAAATATCGGTAATAATTTCTTGATCCATCGGAACACCGTAGGTCTCATGCAGCCATTGCAGGCTATTCATCTTGTCTTTGACTACCTTGGCTTCTTCGGGAGTCAATTCCTTGTCGATAACCTTGATGATAATATGGTCACTCCAGAAGTCATAAAAAATGACCCGTGCACCAATAGCTTCTTGAAGCGCCTGATAAAACCGTCCCCGCGGCTCACTGCCTCCTGCCATGATCGTATCCATAAAATCAATAGAGAACCGAACGCTGTGATAATTCTCAACCCCTTGATAACCCGAAGACTGCACGGCTGCAGCCTCATAGCTACTTGGAACGGTAGAAGAGACAGAGCTAGACTTCTCGACCTCAGCCGCGTATACGGATGATGAACTTGCAGTCACAGCAAGAAGGGACGCGGACAACATAAAGGTAGACCATTTGAACATAAAAAAACCTCCCATATCAGTTATGATCGTGCGGTAATACGTGAACAGCAGAAGTGCTATACATTTTGAGTATCCACATCCCACATTCATAAGTATGTATGTAAAAGGTTCCTGATGCAGGATAATATAGTGGAACACAACTAGAGTATATACCAGTTTACACCTCATTAATATCCTTATTTGTAAAAATATACTACATATTATAAAGTACGACTATTTTATGTTTTTCAGCCTCTTATTTACAGGCATATATGAGATACATTTGATCCTATACGACAGGCAGTGGTTGATTGAATGGTAGGAGAGGGTATTCATTTTTATACCATTTCTTAAGGAGGTCATTTTGATGTGCGGACGATTTACATTGCTGTCAGATCTCGATCAGATCCAGCAAGCCTTTCATATTACCAGCGTTCAATACGATCTACAGGCACGAACCAATATTGCTCCCGGGCAAGATATTGCTGTTCTGCATCAGGACAATGAAAAGCGTAGCCTGGAGGGTTTCCGCTGGGGTCTGATTCCTTCCTGGGCCAAAGAAGCCAAGATCGGCTACAAAATGATCAATGCCCGGGCAGAAACACTGAGCACCAAGGCTTCCTTTCGCTCGCTGATTGCAAGACACCGGGTAGCTATTATAGCGGATGGATACTACGAGTGGAAAAAAGAAGGCAAAGAAAAGCAGCCGTACCGTTTTCAACTGCAATCGAAGGAACCTTTTGCTTTTGCCGGATTGTATGACGAATGGGAATCTCCGGAGGATGGGGAACGAATCCGCAGCTGTACGATTATTACGACAGAGCCCAATACGATGGCTGCCGAGGTACATAACCGGATGCCGGTCATTTTAACCGCCAAGGCGCTGAATACCTGGCTCGACCCGGAGATGATAGACAAAGACCATCTGCAAAAGCTTTTGGTCGCGTATCCGGATAAGGAGATGATAAAATATCCGGTTTCCAAATCCGTCGGCAATGTGGCCAATCATAATGCAGAGTTGATCGAGGAAGTACCCCTAAATTCCAAATAACTCCATATAGCCGTTAGAATAAGATCTATCCAAAAGGATAGATCTTATTCACAAGGGAGTACCCTGGAAAATATATACTCAAAGATGCAAAAAATCCTGCTATACGTTCAAATTACAATTTTCACTCTCGATGCGGCTGTTTTGTATTTATTATTGGGAGGGGATCATATTATCTGGCTGCGGGAGACCTATTATCTCCCGCTGATTGGAGCCAATATCATTTTATTCTTTATATTATTGCAAAAGAAAATTCGACCAAACGCAGACGGCTGATTGTATTCATTATCATCAGTTTTATTTTGTTTATCCAGGGTTCAGCCACTGCACTTTTTCATCCTTATGAGTTTGTATACCAATACTCTCCTTCTCACAAGAATGGCATTATCATAGAAAAGCGAAAGGATTTGTGGGAAGCGAGAATATCGCACTATAGATTATTTCAACAAAAACATGGATTTTTGATGAAAAGGTTAAGCGATCATGTTATTACGATTACTGTACCGGAGGATTCCAACTACTCTGATAAAGAGATATTCGATGATAGAAGTCCGCAGTGGCTGGATGAACACCGGTTTAGAATTAATGGATTAAATGGACCCTACTTTTTTCGCTTGGACTGAATTTTATACGATTATGCAATTAAATAAGCCCATTGTTAATCTGTATGAGTTCTGGATTTATAGACAGGAAGTTTGCTATATTAGAGGAATCAACATGGCAACCTCATATTGGGGAATAAGGGAGGATTTATAGTGAGTTATCAAAACTGGGCCGGTAACTATACATACGGTGCTACTGAAATGATCTATCCTGAAAGTATCGACCAGCTGCAGCAATTGATCCAAAATCATAAAAAGATCAAAGTACTGGGCAGCGGTCATACGTTCAACTCGGTTACCGATACAGACGGTGTATTCGTATCGTTGCGTCATTGGAACCGTATGCTGGAATTGAACGAAGAACGCAGTACAGTAACGGTAGAAGCCGGTGCTACCTATGGAGATCTTTGTGCGCAGCTTAGTGAGACCGGTTACGCGCTGCATAATTTGGCATCTTTGCCGCATATCACTATTGCAGGCGCGATAGCGACATCGACCCATGGATCGGGTAGCAGCAATGTCAGCCTGGCAGCGGCTGTCGAAGGGATTGAACTGATTGACGCAAACGGTCAGCTGCATACGTTTAACCGAGGGGACGAGGAGTTTGCCGGTGTCGTTATCCATCTGGGCGCTCTTGGCATCATTACCAAGCTCACGCTGAAGGTAGTGCCTACTTATAAGGTAAGGCAGTTTGTATATGAGAATCTGCCGGTATCCGAGCTTCAGCATAATGGTGAAAAGATCTTTGCAAGCGCCTACAGTGTCAGTTTGTTCACCGATTGGCAGCAGTTGCGCTTTCACCAGGTATGGACCAAAAGCAGAGAGGAAGACGGACCAAGTTACGAAGGACGTGCCGACTTTTATGGGGCAGTACCTGCGACGGTTCCCTTGCATCCGCTCCCGGATATGCATGCCGAGAACTGTACCGAGCAGCTGGGCAAGCCAGGAATGTGGCATGAGCGGCTTGCCCATTTCAAAATGGAGTTTACACCAAGTGCCGGCAAGGAGCTGCAGAGCGAGTATTTGATGGCTCGTGCGCATATGTACGAAGCGAGCTTGGCTGTGCATGAACTGAGAGAGCATCTGGCACCAGTATTATTTGTGAGTGAAGTACGTACAATCGCTGCAGATGATCTGTGGATGAGTCCGTTTTACAATCAGCCATCGGTCGCGTTTCACTTTACCTGGAAAGACGATTGGGAGGGTGTGGAACGTGTACTGCCACTGCTTGAAAAGGCACTCGCACCATTTCATGCGCGTCCGCACTGGGGCAAGCTGTTCACTGTTCCAGCGGCGACATTGCAGCAGCAGTTTGATCAGCTACCGGCATTTCAGGAATTGATTCACAAGTATGATCCTACCGGGAAATTCAGCAATGCTTATCTGGATACGTATATTCGGAGCCATACCAATTGATTCAACCTTTGAAAAGGCGGTGCACGATGACGGAAGAACAACGAATTTTTGATGGGTTATTGTTCAATCCAGGTCATGCCGATCTGCGAAAAATCAAAGCCAAAGCGCACAAGCTTAGCCATCAATATAGTCTTACGTTCGAGGATCAAGTGGAGGAACGAGAAGAGATTCTTCAGCAGCTACTGGGTGCACGAGGAGAAAAGTGCTTTTTGCAGGGTCCTATTTTCTTTCACTATGGGACTCACACCGAGATTGGCAGTTCCTTTTTTGCCAATTACAACTTAACGATTCAGGATGACGCCAGGGTAAAAATAGGCAATTATACGAGCTTCGGACCGAATGTTACTATCGTTACTCCGGTGCATCCGTTGATTGCTTCGGAACGCCAGCAGATGATTGATCAGCATGGAGAAGTCAATTCATTATGTTATGCCAAACCGGTGACGATCGGCAATAATGTGTGGCTGTCTGCCAATGTAACGGTATGTGGTGGCGTGACTATTGGCGACGGATGTGTAATCGGCGCAGGAAGTGTAGTGACACGAGATATTCCAGCTCATTCCTTGGCAGCTGGAGTTCCATGTAAAGTGATCCGAACCATTACCGAGTCAGACAGTATGCGTTATCAACCTGAAGTTATGGGAGATTGTCGGATTAGGGAGTAAAGGGCATGCTAAAGCGAACTATTTGAGTTTTGATGTTTTGACTGGTTCTATATACTTCATTGTTGACCTTTCGTGTTAATCCTTGAGTATATAGAAAAGGTAATTACAACCGATTTCGTGGGAGTAAGCAAGATAGCTGTTTTATGAATAACAGATAACTTGCTTGCTCTTTCTTCATAATTGTAAGCTTTTACTATTCGATCTTTACCGGATTGGAAAATTCATGCTATCATAATGTCGAAACGTTTCGAATAGATGAAAAGGAGGCAATATCATGAGAAAAGTACGAATACTCAGTCTAATGTTAGCTTTTGCTTTACTAGCTAATCTGATATCTACGTCTGGCTTTGCAGCAGGTCAGGATTCCAAAAGAGCATCCGGATTCAGCAAAGAATTGAAAGCGATTGCAAAAAAGACATATAAATACTTTACCGATTATACAGATCCTGATACTGGGCTCACTTACGACGAGGTCAGAACTACGGATAAAGGGACCGAAGAAGCCAAACGTACTTCGCCTACCAATATTGCCATGTACATGATGAGTACTGTATCTGCGCAGCAAATGGGGCTGATTAGTAAGAAGGAGGCAGTATCACGTCTGCAGACAACTATCGGTACACTGGAGAAGCTGGATAAATGGAACGGGCTGTTCTATAACTGGTATAACACGGATGACGGATCACTCAAAAAAGACTGGGGACAGTTCATCTCCCAGGTAGACAATGGTTGGTTGTCAGCCGGTCTAATCGTCGTTGGTCAAGCGTATCCGGAGCTGCATGGACAAACAAGCAAAATGGTCGACAATATGAACTACACAACATTGTACGATCCGGAAGTGGGTCAATTCCGGGGAGGCTATGACGTCGCCAAAGGGACACTAACCGATCATCATTATGGCATGTTCTATACAGAACCGCGTGTAGGAAGCTATATTGCAATCGGTAAGGGAGACGTACCACAGGAACACTGGTGGAAAATGTATCGTACCATGCCAGCAGAATACGACTGGCAATCACAGATTCCTCAAGGTAAGGTGGTCAATTACGATGGGGTAGAGGTGTTTGAAGGAAGTTATATATACAAAGGCAAGAAGTTCGTACCCAGCTGGGGAGGCAGCATGTTCGAAGCGCTTATGCCGGGTATCGTCATAAATGAAAAAGAACTGGGCACCAAAGCGCTGGGATTGAATAATAAAAGACATGTCCAATTGCAGATTGAATATGCCAAAGAAAAGGGCTATCCTGCATGGGGATTTTCGCCTTCGGCAACGCCGACAGGATACAGCGAATTTGCAGCGACACCGCTTGGAACTTCAGGATACAAGGACAGTTCCACGGTGACAGCACATGCTACATTCCTGGCTCTGGAATATGCGCCAGAAGCAGCGCAGAAGAATATCAAAGCACTGCAAAAATTGAAAATGGCTGGCAAGTACGGATTTTATGACTCGGTCAATGTAGAGACCGGCGAACTGGCCAAAGCTTACTTGGCACTTGATCAAGGGATGATTATGGTATCAATTGCCAATTATCTGCAAGATGGAGTCATTCGTGATTACTTCCATAAGGACCCGATCGGCAAGAAACCGGAAGGCTTGTTAAAGAAAGAAGTTTTCTCGATTCAATAGAATCAAGAGGATTTTTCTTTATACGTATTTAAAAGGAACAAAGCAGAGACGAATCTGTTTTGTTCCTTTATTTTGACATGCATTAATCCGGATCATGGCATAACGTCCGAAATACCTAATAGTTCGGAAGAGAACTATTGTTACGGTTATAGGATATAGAGAGTATGTTCGCAAAATACTCGAAACAAACTCCAAATATCTCGTTGTTAAAAAGAACTGGGACTCAGATCTGGATGATTTTCATATCAAATGGGGGACACGGAACACAAATGTCATAACGCATGTATATAGCAACGAAAATTAATACAGAAATAGAGGTGTGAATATGCGCAAACAAGCGCTGAAATGGATAGTGGCGATCGGAGCACTATTCATTATTTACATTGGTACAGAACTTTTCCTGATGTACCAGGTGAAACCAACGATATATTCTACCGTCAAGCGGTGGGCAGCGCACGTACCAGAAATCGAAGCGTACGGGCAAAAATGGGCGTACGTTGATACGGTAGATATCGGTACATCGACGTTAACCAAATTCACGGAAGGGGAAGGACCCTACAAAGATCAAATGTATTACTTTCCCGGAAGGCCCGTTCGTCCTGCATATATTTTCGTACCCAAAGCAGGGACTGAGTATTATAAATACAAGCTTTCTACGTTTATCTTTTTCTATGGCATTTAAAATATAGAGGCAAAAGAGAGCCTTTAAAGAGCTTTCTTTTTTGCCTCTTATTCTTTTGAACGGAATTAAATCACCTCATATGGTAAGATGAAAATCAAATCTATCCGATAGGAGCTGCATACTGGTTCATGAACAAATGGAGCGAGCATTCGCCGGGACACAAGCAAGAGCAGGCACGTGAGGAAACGGCCCGTTTGGCCCGACTGATTGATCTACATATGACGCGGGACGGAACCTCTGCCGCGCGCATTCCTGGATTATATTTCAACCGTTATTCGCAGCCGGAACCGTCTGATTACATGCATACCATGTATTGGCCAACCATAGGAATCGCAGCACAGGGCAAAAAAATCATTAGAATCGGCGAGGAAACGGCCGAATACTTTGGCGCCCAATTGCTGGTCATTCCGGTAGCCTTGCCTGTAGCGATCCGGACAGTGCAGGCAAGTCCATTCGAACCTTTCCTGGGTGTAGGCATTTATCTTGATCCGGATAAAATTGCCGCGCTCGTCCCGAAAGTTTACCCGGACGGACTGCCTATAATGGAAAACCGGAGTGCTGCCTATGTATTGGAAGCCGAACCAGCGTTGATCGCTTCCATGTCTCGCTTGGTAGCATGCCTGGACGATTTCGATGATAACGGACTGCTGCTCTCGCTGGCCGAAGACGAAGTTTTTATTCGTCTGCTACGCAGTCCAATCGGGGTCTACGTAGCAGAAACGGTACTATCCGGATCGAGCATACAGCGCGTTGCTAAAGCAATTGACTGGCTGAGGAATCATTTTACGGAGTCGTTCAAAATTGCTGAGCTGGCGGATATGGTCCATCTTAGCGAGTCATCGTTCCGAGAACATTTCAAGTCGGTCACCGCCGTAAGTCCACTGCAGTATCAGAAAGCACTCCGTCTACAGGAAGCCAGGCGGCTGATGCTCTCCGGGGAACGGGATGCGATTACCGCCTGCCGGTTGGTCGGTTATGTGAGCGATTCGCAGTTCAGCCGTGATTACAGCCGTTTTTTCGGTAGTCCGCCGAGTCGAGACATCGCCAAATGGAGACAGTAGAGACTATTTGTCAGCTTAGCTTATAAGTATTCGCCTAAGGACAGAAAGGGTTCCCTAAACGTATCACCTTCTATAGATCTTGTCGGTTGCTTTAAAAAGACCTGCTGCCCTTTGGGTGTCAGGTCTTTTTGCGCAGCCAATACGGTTAACCGCTCGATTCGTTCAAACATCTCGAATCAGGCAAGAAGAAGCGTGAAATAGTCAAACTTTCTATCGGCTTTCTTTCTAAAATAGTAAATAACATGTACCGTATTCAGAATTTGCAGCTTCAGCAGGAGGATAGGGAATGTTCCAGCACAAAAGACTCCAATAAATCGAAGGGTTCAATCGAAAAAGCGTTACCATACAAGGAGGAAATATGATGCGTATTCTAGTAACGGGAGCAAGTGGATTTATCGGTTCAGCTGTTATTCGCGAACTGATCGAGAATGGACACGAAACGATTGGTCTTGTTCGTTCGCAGGAGGCGGCCGAACGCCTGACTTCGATCGGTACAATAGCGATTCGAGGTTCTGTCGAGGATACCGCACTTTTGCGCAAAGCCGCAGACAAAGCAGATACGGTAATCCATACAGCGTTTTTTCATAAATTTTCGCATGCCGGACTGTCGACACGTCTGCGTATTGCACTTGGAGGGGCTCCCCGTCAGGCGTCTACTCGGTTCATGGCTGCGGCTATCCGTATGGAGCAACGCGCGATCGAAACGTTCGGCGCAGCACTATCCGCAAAACAAGGGGCGCTCGTCATTGCTATGCCGACGATGACGCTTACTGCGGGAAGATTGGCGAGGGAAGAAGACGATGGTGATCCCTATTCGGTCGGTGGCGGCCGATTGGCTTCGGAGAAAGCGCTGCTGATTCAGACGGAAAAGGGGATTCGCGCTTCCATAGTGCGCTTACCGCCGATCGTATACGGAGAAGGAGATCAGGGCGGACTGCTACCTTCACTCATTAAAATCGCACGTTCCAAAAAGAAGTCCGTTTTTATCGAGAAAGGTGCCAACCGCTGGCCTTCCGTGCACCGGCTCGATGCAGCCCGGTTATTCAGACTGGCTGTAGAACAAGGAACTCCAGGATCCCGATTTCATGCAATTGCTGATGAAGGAATTCCTTTTGCGGATATTGCAGAATGGATCGGCTTGGAAAGCGGTCTGCCGATCCAATCGATTAAAGCGGATCAAGCTGCAGACCATTTCGGTTGGCTGAGTTCATTTGCTGCTGCAGACAATCCTGTATCCTCGACACTTACAAGTGAAAGGCTAGGATGGAAGGCGAAGCACCCGGGTCTGCTGGACGAGATAAAGAAAGGGTATTATTTCGGGAAATAAAGTTTTCTAAATAGGGATTGAATGGAGAACTCATATGCGTAATATAAATATGAGATATTCTTCACAAAAATGTCACGTCAAACGCTGATTAATCAGTATTTGACGCTTTTTTTTTAAAGTTAGTACATTTAAAGGAAAAAAGGGTAATAGCATTAGAGAACTAATGCTAGAAACGATTCATTTTCAGTTTAAACGGTTAAAAAGTGAGGTTATCCTAATGTTCACCCTTATGGCTGCAAGGTTACTCCGTCTTTTCCCTAATCAGGCGAAAAAGACGCCCATGCTCCCCTTCGAGCCAGTGAAGGAAAAAAAAGAGATGAAAGTAGAGACGTCTGTAAAACTCACGGATATTTCCTTCTACTATCCCTCGGAATCCAAACTGAAAAAATTCCCGCTGTATATTAATTTTCACGGGGGAGCGTTCATCATGCACGAAAAGGAGATGGACGATCCGTACTGCCGTTACCTGGCTAACCGGACAGCATGCATCATTGCGAATGTAGAGTATGCAAAAGCGCCGGAGTACCCTTTTCCCAATCCAGTCGAACAGGTCTATGAAGTGTTTCGATGGATTCAGAGTAGAGCCGACGATTTGAACATCGACACGGAAAAAATAATGGTCGGCGGACAAAGTTCGGGAGCCAATCTGGCCGCTGCGCTCTGTCTCTATTTGGAGGAAAAAAAGGAAAAGCAACCGCTGCTTCAAGTGCTGTCATGCCCGATGCTGGATTTTGCGACTCCGCATGCCAACAAGCCGGAAACGGACAAATGGCGGGCACGATATCCCCAGGCCGCTCACTTTTTGAACATGTGCTACGTCCCGGAAAAAGGTCAAGCAGAACATCCTCTTGCTTCTCCGGTTCGCGCTGTCGTCAGCGAACATTTGGCACCTGCCCTTATTCTCATCGCAGAACATGATGCTTTCAGACCGGAAGCGGAATATTATGCGGAGAAATTAAAGGAAGCTAGGGTACATATTGAGGAAAAAGTATTCAAAGACTGCAAACACGCTTTTACCCACCTGGGTCCAAAAGAAAAAGCGGAGGAAGCCTGGGAAATGATTGCACGTAAAATCAAAGAAACGGCGAATGAGCGGTATGCAGAATAAAGTAAGGCATATGCCGGCTTAGAGCCACAATGAACACCATTCTTGATTGATGGAAGGAGAAACAAGACAAGTGAAAACGACAAATAAAAACGTAGTGGTTATCGGAGGCGGACTCGGAGGACTGTCAGCTGCAATTTCGCTGGCACAGGCAGGATACGAGGTATCTTTATATGAAAAAAACAATCACATCGGAGGGAAATTGAACCGACTGGACCAGGATGGTTTCGGTTTTGATTTGGGCCCATCTATTCTGACAATGCCCCGAGTGTTTGAACATTTGTTTAATGCCAGCGGTAAATCCATGCAGGACTATGTTCCGATCGAAAAGCTGAACCATCAATGGCGTTCCTTTTTCCCTGACGGAAATATCATCGATCTATATGAAAATCTGCAGGACATGAAGGAGAAAAACGACTCCCTGAGTGAAAAAGATATGCGCGAGTATCAGAATCTGCTTGAATATTCCAAAAAAATCTACAATATGACGGACAAAACCTATTTTAAGCATGGTGTAGATAGCACAAGAGAAATTATGAAGCATACGAGCCTGTTTGGTGCGTTAAAAAATTTCGATTTGTTTTCTACTGTTCATGGAGCGATTGACAAGCGGATCAGCAATAAACAGCTGCGCGATATGCTGTCCTACTTTATCAAATATGTGGGTTCGTCGCCTTACGACGCACCGGCTGTTTTGAATATGATGATTTATATGCAACATGATCAGGGACTATGGTACGTACCTGGCGGATTGAATAAACTGGCAGATGGTTTAGTGAAGCTGGCCGAGGAAGTGGGAGTTCATTTCCATCTCGGTACACCCATCGTCAAACTCGAAAAAAACAACGACGAAATCACGGGCGCCTTTTTGGAAGACGGAACAAAGCTGACTGCAGATTATTACGTTTCCAATATGGAGGTCATCCCGGTTTACGAACGTTTATTGGAAGAAGACAACCGCTTTGTAGACAAATTAAAGAAAAAATTCGAACCGGCCAGTTCGGGTCTTGTGCTGCATTTGGGCGTGAAAAAAAGCTATCCTCAGCTTCGCCATCATAATTTCTTTTTCGCGGAAAACATGAAGCAGCAAATGCAGTCCATTTTCCATGAACATACCCTGCCGGAGGATCCAGTCATTTATTTGGTTAACGTGAATAAAACCGATCCGTCGCAGGCTCCTGAAGGACATGAAAATATTAAAGTACTACCCCATATTCCTTACATACGGGATCAGAAACCGTTCACTCAGCAGGACTATGAGCAATTTGCTGAACGAGTTCTGATCAAACTGGAAAAAATGGGCTTAGATGATTTGCGAGCCAATATCGTAACTAGAGATATGTGGACACCAGAAGATATCAGAAAGACGTATGGCTCTGACCGCGGTGCTATTTATGGAACGGTATCCAATCGCAAAAAAAATAAAGGATTCAAGCATGCCAAACAAAGCGAACGCTATAACAATCTCTATTTTGTAGGTGGAACGGTAAACCCGGGCGGTGGAATGCCGATGGTTACGTTAAGCGGCCAGCTGGTCAGCAAAAAAATTGTGCAGAGGGATGTTGCACATGCCGGACAATGAAAATCCTTTTCTGAAGACCTTGCCTGAAAAGCAGCGTGAAGAATTACTGCGCCAAGGCAGCTCTTCAAACGAGATGCGTAAAAACCAGCTTTTAAAGCTGAAAAATATTCTGGTGAAACGCGAAAAAGAATTAACGGATGCCCTGTATTCCGATCTGGGTAAACCGGCATTTGAATCTTTTTCATCGGAGATTGCCGTTCTGTTGAACGAAATCGATTACGTCTGCAAGCATATCGCTAAATGGAATCGTACCCGGCGTTCCCGGCACTTGAAATTAGGCTATATCGAATCACTCCGGAAAAAGAGACATCCGTACGGAAGCGTACTGGTTATCGGTTCATGGAATTATCCGGTCCAGCTTACCCTAATGCCTGTGATCGGAGCTATCGCCGGAGGAAACTCTTGTATTATCAAGCCGTCCGAATATGCGCCGGCAGTGGCCGAGCTGCTAAAAGAAATCATCAATCAGGCATTTCCGCTTGAACAACTGCACGTGGTCACAGGAGATTCGCAAATCGCCAGCCAGCTGACTGCATCACCGTTTGATTTGATTTTTTTCACAGGCAGCGGGCAAACCGGTAAGCGGGTGGCGGATCAGGCAGCCAAGCAGCTTACGCCGGTAATTCTGGAACTCGGCGGGAAAAACCCATGTATCCTTGACGAAACGGGCTTTTCGCCAGCCGCTGTTAAGGACATTGTATGGGGGAAATTCATCAATGCCGGCCAAACTTGTATTGCGCCGGATACCCTTTTTGTACAGCGCTCCGTTTACGAAAAAACGCTGGCGGAAATTTCTACGGTGCTTGCTGATTTCTATGGGGAGCAGCCTCAGACAAGCGAAGATTATGGACGAATCTGTACCGAAGCCCATTTTCAAAAGGTGATCCATTTTATCGAACAGGGCACAGTTGAGTATGGCGGTATGTATGATCAAGCCGACCGGTTTATCGCTCCAACCGTGTTGACGGATATTGAACCGGGAAGTTCCGTTCTGGAAGAAGAAATTTTCGGTCCAGTTCTTCCCGTTATTCCCTATACCGATTTGAATTCGTTATTATCCAGCGGCAGTCTTCAGCGCGATGCCCTTACTGGATACATATTCAGCACTGACAAACATCGAATTGAGCAATTTAATGAATACATGCGCTCCTCGACGATTAGTGTCAATCAAGTGATCCATCATGCGGCGAGTCCTCATATTGCGTTTGGCGGAGTTGGCCAAAGCGGATATGGCGCTTACCATGGCAAAGCCGGGTTTTTGGCTTTTAGCTATGAAAAAACGAGCGTTCGAACGTATCACTATCTACGCTTTTCAGGCAAATTCCCGCCTTATTCGGAACGAAACATGAAAGCTTTGAAAAAGTTGAGAAAGCGGATTCTTTAAACGACCAGTATCGGAACAAAGAAACAGGATGCGGAAATGAGGATTTTGTATGAGTAAAAAGGTAATTGTCATCGGAAGCGGGGTGGCGGGTCTTGCCTCTGCCATCAGGCTTCAGGCTGCTGGCTACCAAGTAGAGATCTACGAAAAAGGTTCAACACCCGGTGGTAAAATGAACCGGATCGAACTGGACGGAGGATACAAATTCGATTTGGGACCTAGCATCGTGATGATGCCCGAAATCTATCGGGAACTATTCGAAGTATGCGGCCGCGATCCGGACGATTATATTCCCATGGAAAAACTAGATCCGATTTACCGGGCTTATTTTAGTGATATTCCTGATGAGCCTTTTGACATTTCCTCCGATATGACCAAGCTGACCAAAACGATCGAAGCGATCAGTGAAGAAGATACAGCAGGCTTTTTCCGGTATCTGCATGAGATTTATCAAAAATTCATCATTGCTAAAAATTATATTCTTCCCAGACCTTTCCGTAAAAGGAGTGACTTTTATAACTTCCCGATGCTGAAGAAGGCAATCAAATTAAAACCTTACGATACCGCGGATAAATTTGTCGGTCGATATATCAAGAACAAAAGGCTGAGACAGATGATCAGCTTTCAAACGTTATATATTGGCATCTCACCTCTAACTAGCCCTTCTTTTTATACCATGATTCCGATGCTTCAATTTTTATATGGAGTATGGTTTATTAAGGGCGGGATGTATACGATGGCTTTGTCAATGGAAAGACTCTTCAAAGAGCTTGGAGGAATCATTCATTACGGCCAAGATGTACAGCAGATATCTATTCAAAATCAAAAAGCGGAAGGCATTGTCGTGGACGGACAAAACATATCTTCGGATTATGTCGTTTGCAACGCCGACTTTCCTTATGCGATCAAGCATCTGGTACAAGACAAGCCTTCCAAAGGACAGTATACCGACGAGAAAGTCGACAGCATGAAATATTCTTGCTCCTGTTTTTTGCTGTACCTCGGTATGAACCGCAAGTATGAAGAAACGGACCATGTGCACAATTTTATTTTCAATGAGGATCTGGACCAGAATCTCAATGATATTTTTGATGGAAAAAAACTGGCGAATGCTTCTTTTTACGTGTATATCGCGTCAAAAGCAGATCCTTCCATGGCTCCTGAAGGAACAGATGGATTGTATATTCTGATGCCTGTATCCAATGCAGCCGAATCCAATTATGAGTGGAACGAGGAGACGGTTGCTTATTATCGCAGTTACATCTTAAATGAATTGAAAAAGATTCGTGGTTTTGAAAATGTGGATAATGAGATTGTGACCGAAACGCATATCACACCGCTGGATTTTAGTTCCAAGTTCAATGCGTATAATGGTGCTTCATTTGGTTTGCAGCCTATTTTAAAACAAAGCAACCACTACCGTCCGCAGAGCAAAGCGAGCGATTGCGAAAATTTGTACTTTACGGGAAGCAGTACACATCCCGGTGCTGGCGTTCCAATCGTACTTCTGTCTGCCAAAATTGCCGCCCAGGAATTGATCCAGGATGATACAGGCGAGCTGTTTGATTATTCGGTGAAATAAAGAAAGGGGGCGAATGTTATAACGGCTTTGGACATTATCAAACTGGCGATTGGATTAGGGACAGTGATAGTCGGCTTCCTCATGTTCTGGTCGCTGCCTGTGCCCCGTGCCTCCGCCAGAGGGGCAACCAATCTACCGTTTCTGTCTATTATTATTCCTGCCAGAAATGAAGAAAGCAGGATTGTGCCTTTGCTGCGGTCCCTACAGGAACAGCGGTTTACTTCATTCGAAATTCTGGTTGTGGATGACGATTCATCAGACAAGACCGCTGCTGTAGCGGAAAGTTTCGGCGCAAAGGTGCTGCAGAACGAAGGAGCGGGGAAATCTTCAGCCTGCTGGTACGGCGCCGAACAGGCTAAAGGAAGCTGGTTATTATTTTTGGACGCGGATACCAAATTCGAAAGCGCAGAGGGGCTAAACCATCTGCTGCAGTTTTATCAGGAAAAGGGAGCCAGAGGTATTACAGCGCTGCAGCCTTTTCATACGGTAGAGCACTGGTATGAACATCTGTCTGTTATTTTTAACATTATCGTTGTAACCGGAATGAATCTATTTACCGTTTGGGGTTCTCGGTTTAAAACGGCCGGTTCGTTCGGTCCGTGCATTTTATGCAATCGCGACGATTATTTTTTGTCCGGCGGGCATAAAATAATCGAAGGAGCCATCATGGATGATCTGGCACTGGGAGAGGCGTTTCTTGAACAAAATCTTCCTGTACGCTGCCTAGGGGGTAAAGGTATTATATCTCTACGCATGTATCCTGAAGGCATTGGCAGTCTGATCGAAGGCTGGTGCAAAAGTTTTGCCGTCGGTTCCAAATCGACGCATCCAGTTGTCATGTTGATGGTCATCTTATGGATATCCGGCAGTTTCATTGCTGCCTCCGCTCTAGTTTCTTCTCTGATAGGATGGAATCCTGCTATGATCCTGTTGAGCGGGATATTATATGTTCTGTATGTCATTCAGACAGGATGGTTTGCCAGTAGGGTGGGGGACTTCAAAAAAGTGATTTTTCTTGTTTACCCGATATGGTTTGCGTTTTTTATAGGCATCTATTTATATTCTTTTATCAGGGTAAATGTTTTCCGTTCCGTGAGTTGGAAAGGTCGCAAAATCAAAGTCTGAATACTGCGTGATGTAAGCTAATTATTAAATCAAGTTTTTGAGAGACCTCTTGTACATTTTTTGAACGTACAAGGGGTCTTTGTATAAATTACATATGAATACCGAGAATGACCTGGATCAGGAACAAGTGCGCCTGAAAGGGAATGATAGCCTCAAAACCGATGCTCAACTATATGCAGCTTTGTCTAATATGATATTATTTTCCAATAAAAAAAGAGAGAAAGAATAATGTAACGCACTAAATCAACTTCAATTTTTACTAGAATCTCGATCTAATAAAGAAATCGAGATCATCGAAAAAATGATCAATAATTTGCTGGAATCAATAGATGAATTAAAGTAAATAATAAATAAGTATTCAAATACAATAACTGTAGTAAGCAATAAAATTAAATAAATCTTATGTAGGCATGATAAAATAAAATGTACAGGGTTTATTTAATTTAGATATTGAAATCATCAAAGAGCGGCAATAAAGAATTAAGATTAGCAATTGTTAAATAATAAAAAGCTAACGGGATAAACAATATATGAGTAATAACTGTAGATATAAAATAAGATAAAACATACGTGACTTCAAATCTTTCATACATAATCACAAAACTCGTATTTTGTACATATGTATATATGCTGCTCTATTGATAAAAAACCTATGTTGTATGCTCCTTTATTTAATTTAAGATCATACTATCTATACGCTCTTACTTCATTTATCAATTCAATCTAGAAATTCATTGATTACTTTTTCAACTACAATCTCTTTATCCGATCTTGATTGCAAAATAAACTGAAGACGATTTAACAGTAACGTACTATGTAGAGCATTCTACATTTTTATAAAGCGTCTATAGATATATTTTACCTGGCGAGCAATAAAATACTCCAGTCTTCGTATCTGCAGCAACAGTTCTTTCTCTTTACCGATCTGCACTTTGATCTTTTGAAGATCCACGGATGCATCCCAGATTACGATTGATATTCAAATTACTCATGATACTCTCCCATACTGTATCTTCGTATATAGTGTTAGCGATAATGTACTTTAACTATAATCAAATGGATCTGAAATATACTATGGTTATGAACTAATTTAACCTAATAAACTCCAAATCTATACATATATCTTTTAAAAATACCAATTTATACTTGCATCACTAAACCGATCGGTTTATAGTAAAACAAACAGTATAGAAAGTGAGGAAATGTAATGACCAATTTAACTCCCCCATTCACTCGCGAAACAGCAATTCTAAAAACACGCATGGCAGAAGACAGCTGGAATAGCCGAGATCCTGAGCGCTGCTCACTTGTTTACACAAAGGATTGTTTTTGGAGAAATCGCAGTGAATTTATAACAGGTCGTGAAGAAATTGTCGCTTTATTAACTAGAAAATGGGCCAAAGAGCTAGAGTATCGACTTATTAAGGAACTATGGGCATATACAGACAACTGTATTGCCGTGAGATTTGCGTACGAATGGTGTGACGATAGTGGTAATTGGTTTAGATCATATGGCAACGAGAATTGGGAATTTGCTGAGGATGGATTGATGCAACGTAGATTTGCTTCTATTAACGATATGCCAATCCAAGAAGAAGAACGAAAATTCCACTGGCCTCTTGGCTCGCGTCCTGCTGACCATCCAAGCCTAAGCGAGTTGAATCTATGACTCGTACCGTTTTTGAAAAATCGGACATCATTCCTCTCGTTGCCGAGGTATTTCGTGAGTTGGGTTATGAGGGTGCATCTCTAAGCAAAATCACAGCCCGTACCAACTTATCGAAAGGCAGCTTGTATCACTTCTTCCCTGGTGGAAAAGAAGAAATGGCTGCTGTAATCCTTGATAACGTAGATCAATGGTTTATCAGTAATATATTTGAACCACTCGAAAAAAGTGAACCCTGGTCGGCTATTGATCATATGTGGCAAGAGGTCGATACTTATTTTCAATCTGGTCAGCGCATATGCCTTATGGGTGCATTTGCCTTAGACGAGACACGTGATCGCTTCACTACTGCTATTCAGCAATACTTTGTAAGATGGATTGAAGCATTAAGCGCAGCTCTCGTTCGAGCAGACGTCCCCAAAGAGAAAGCCGATCAGATTTCAGAGGAAGCGATTGTTGGCATTCAGGGAGGATTACTTTTAAGCAGGGCTCTTAATGACAACTCTTTTTTTGAACGTACATTAACGAATCTTATACAGCGAATCTCGGTGTATCGTAATTGAAATATTCATGCTATTCTATTGAAAGCTGAATCATCCTTGTCTGCAGCGACGAAGATGATTCACATCCTAACTTATAGGATAAAAGATAACCCCAGGATTGATATGTATTCTTCGATGGCAATAAAAAATTCAACTAACGGAGTGATTTTCAATGGCTAAATTAACTGTAGGCGAAGAAAATGCACAACCAATTGAACTGTATTACGAAGATCATGGTGCTGGAAAACCTGTTGTTTTAATTCATGGATGGCCTTTAAGTGGACGGTCTTGGGAAAAGCAAGTTCCTGCACTGATCGAAGCGGGTTATCGTGTGATTACGTATGATCGGCGTGGGTTCGGTCAGTCCTCCCAACCCTGGGAAGGTTATGACTATGATACCTTTGCTTCGGATTTACATAAGCTAATTCTTCATCTTGATCTGCATGATGCTACATTAGTCGGATTTTCTATGGGCGGCGGTGAAGTAGCACGTTATGTAGGAACCTATGGAACAGAACGCATTTCTAAAGCGGTATTTGCAGGAGCTGTTCCTCCCTATCTCTATATAACTGAAAATAATCCTCAAGGCGGATTGGATGATGCGACAATTGCAGAATTCCAAAATGGAGTGAAAACAGATCGTCTGGCATTCCTGGATGGGTTTACAAGTAACTTCTTCGCTGCTGGAGACCGTACTGATCTTGTAAGTGAACCATTCCGCTTGTACAACCGGGATATTGCTGCTGCAGCTTCACCTAAAGGTACATTGGATTGTATCGCTGCCTTTGCTCTAACCGATTTCCGTCAAGATTTGGAAAAATTTAATATTCCAACATTGGTGATCCATGGCGATTCCGATGCTATTGTGCCGTTGGAAGTAAGCGGACAACGTACTCATGAATCTATCCCTGGTAGCCATCTTGTCGTTGTTGAAGGTGGACCACACGGATTTAATGCCACTCATTATGAAAAATTCAATTCAGCCTTAATTGAATTCTTGCAAGGTTAAGTTTACTTTGTTATAAGAATAGAAACCCAAAAAGCAGAATGTCCCACTCCATCTTCAGGTGGGACATTCTGCTTTTATTACATAGTATTCAGATATTAGAGTAGTTATCTATCGAATTATGGAACATCTGCACCGATACGGCAACTATACGGAATTTTATCTCAGTGGATATATAATTTGAACATCTTTTAGATTATTTAATTCTTCCTTAAGTATATGGTTATGATCAGCTCCTACAATGCATAAAATTTTCCCATTCGGATTATCTTTTATTGCATTTCTTATGCGTTGTAACATAATCAAATGCCTACACTCCCATCTAATAAAATGCGAATTTTGATCAAGTTTCTTTAACCACTGATACTTTTGCTTAGTAACAGTATCAAAGGAAGCTGTATTAAATGGAATGTCTCCTTTAATGGCTGCTTCCTTTTGTTTTTCCCACCAAATCTCCAATTCTTTTTCTAAATGTTCTTTTTCAAGGCCACTATAGTCTCGTAGAGGATCAAAATCATTCCATATATCTAATTCTACCCAATCTATTGGAACAAACTTAATTTTTTGTTGGTTACATATTGGGAAAATTAATTCATAATACTCACTTGGGGGTTCACCCCAGTATCCTCTATTATCTGAATCTTCTTTGTATTTCTCAAAACTGGTTGGTAATACCTCACCACATATTACATCAGGATCGAAATCTAGAATTAATTCTTTAATTACTTCAAGCGTCAAATCGTACTGGAATCTCAATGCATCATCATGAACGACTCCTAAAATTCCTACTTCCATATATACATCTCCTTAATTTAACTCTCATTGTTAGAAAAAAACACTTTCTAAATTTAGAATCATATTAATATTAAGTAACTTTGCATGTGCTTTAGACACTGCCGTAGGCATTACCTATAAGAGTGGATATTTCAATAGAATTAAATGGTATGTAACTTCTCACTCTTCTTCTACGTTTACATTAAATACAATATATTGGAAGGATGAATACAAGTTGAAATCAAAACATAAACCATGGATTACAGTATTAATAGGAACTCTCATTATTGGAGGAACCTGGCTGTTTTTCAAAAATGATAAACCCTCTACTGCGCAACTTTATTATAATGGTATGATTACAAAGATAAAAAAGTTAGACAGTAATATAGATGGTGCAAAATTATACTACTGGATTACTTTAGATGATGGATCTGGTCATGCGGTAACCAAAAATTCTACATTTTTCATTAATACGCCGATGCCTTTTGGAACAGAAGGAGATCCTAGTACAAAATACACCAAAGTTCGTGAAGAAGCAGACTTTAGTAATATTAAAGTTGGCAATAAAGTAGAAATTTGGGATAGATATGTAAATGAACATGCTTATGAAATCTATGAACTGCAAACTCTTGATCTGACCCAAGAGAATAAATAAGACTTCTGGAATTAATCTTTCCATTTATCAAAGACTCCTGATCTCTCAGGAGTCTTTTTTTATTTATTATTAGGGAGAGTTACGATCAAATCAGTATAAATTTTGGAGATTCCGTTTTTTAGCTGTGTATTATTTCCTTTTTCATCTATATAGAAAGCGTTTATTTCGTTTGAAGGTTCTATTTGAAAACTGACTGGATCGGCTATAAATGGACGAAGTGCAGAATCTGTATTGGTTTTGATTTCTCCTGCTACTGCTGAAAAATCAGCTAGAGCTCCATACGAATATTGACCTACCGCAATCGCTTTTCCATCTTTAATTTTTACGACCGTCGCAGTACGTTGATCAGTGTACGTATACTGATCAGCTTGACCGGCAGGAAACGTATACGCTTCTCCAATATATGATTTTTGGGGTGAGTTAATTAATTTAAAATCGGCTTGAATCGGAAGAGAAATAGCGGCTTGGCGTTCTGTTTTTAAATCTTTTCCGGCTTCATCCACTTTTGTATTGATGTTGTTTCCAGAAGTGACAAATAGAATTTGGCGAATCGGCTCCAACTGAACGTGAGATCCGAAAGCTTCACTTACAAAACGAATCGGTACATAGACGCGCCCGTGTCTCATCTGAGCCGGTACATCAAGTGTAAGTTTCTTCTCATTACTCCATGATGTTTTACTATTTAAAGTGACCTTGACCTGATTTTTATCTGCATTTGTAATCGAAACGGTTTTCGTACCACCATTCCAATTGTACTCAAGTCCTAAGGAAGAGAGTGCACGTATAGGCACGAGAATACGATTATTAATCTTTTCCGGGTTCGCATCTGTTTGTACAAATTGTCCGTTTACATTTATAGGAATAGGTCGCTGCACATAATCTGAAGCTGCCATGGCTGAAGTTGCACTTCCACAAAGCAGGGTTGTCGTGACCCCTAATAATGCAAGTAACTTTTTCATCTTCTTTATTCTCCTCTATTTAATGTAATATGACACAATTTAGAGACGCCAAAAAAGCATTAAGTTACATAATAATTTTATTATGAACAAAAATCCAATTAATATAAATTTAAAGTGAAGTGATTTGCTTAAACCGATCATATGTGAGATACCCTTCTCTTTCTTCCACACATCTTAGTTTATTTAAGTGAGCATTAAATCTATCGATATATTCTTCTTCATTCATAAAATCGAAAATAGTATACGCATATGATCTTAAATCTTCATAGTCACTTGCAATTAAAAAAGGAAGGGATTCCATTGCAATATGAGTCAGTTGCAGATCTTCTAGTGTCAAGCTATCATCTTTCAAATAAGCTAACTTTTGTAAACCTAATACCATTGGGAATCGCTCTGGGGCCTTACCATTTCGTAAAAAAAAAGCATGACTTTGAACTATTGGATGTACTAAAGATTCAAAACGATGAGTTTCAACGAGATCCGAAGCAACTAAAGCTCCCTTGTAGCGACATAGCATAAGGATATAACTTGATTCTATAAACCATTTCAAAGCGCGCTCAGCTAATTTATTTTCACTATTCAAACTATCTACCTCATTTCCAAATTGACTTATCTTTTTCAAAAGTGTTTTTATAAAGATACAATTTATTAAAATTTATTTAATTCCCAAATGTTATCGACTTCTTTTTCTGTTAATTGAGTTATGGTTTTAACCTTTTTCGTATTTAATGAGTAACGATATAGTTTATATTGGGATGGTTTATATTCGCCTACATAATCCAGAGTATCCCCTTTCTTACTCCAAAACATATGGATAGCTCCAATAAGATTTACTTCCCTAGGTATATAAGTAAATGTCTCATCAGAGAGATTATAAATTGCAACTCTACCAATTCCAGGATCTCCATAAGTGAAAGCAAGTTTACTTCCATTTGGTGACCAACTACAAAAAGGAATATCAGGAGAGTTTTTTAACATTTTCACAATATTATTGATTAATTTATACTTGCCATCGGTCAGATTTAAAACGATCAATCTTGATCCATCCATAGCATTTCCTACTATGGCTACATATTTTTTGTTAGGAGATACTTCAAGTGAACGTATATCAGATAAAGAGTCATCAATAGTAATAGGGTATTTTTGTTCCTTACTTGTGACCACAATATCACGAAGAATAATGGATTGAGGCCCTTCGTTAGCTTCTTTTGTAGCAGTTATTGTAACAGCCCCATCCCTTACTACGACCTTACTCTTGTCGGCTTTTTTCTCCATATTGTCGCTCTGCATATAATATTGAGACATATTAAAATTATTATTGGCTGCACTTATAGTTGTTATTGGCATATTAAGCATACCAAATGACAAAGCAAGAGCTGAAATACTAGGGCGTGTTTTAAAA
>NZ_AOIG01000027.1:0-102235 GCF_000346635.1 Paenibacillus shenyangensis | reverse complement strand
CTTTACAAAGGGTACAGTTTATATGCGGTGCTGCTCTTTTTGCTATATTTACAGGTAACCTATTTGCTTGGCAAATCGGGCAATTACATCACTTGATCGGTTGGACGAATCAGCACTTCATTGACAGCCACATGCCGTGGACGAGTCACAATATATTCGATCGCTTCGGCAATATCCTGAGCTTCCAGCAGTTCGATATCACTGAAACTCTTCATGCTCTGTTCACGAACCTCATCCCGCAGATGAGAGCTTAGTTCGGTCTTTACTGCCCCCGGTTCCACAGCAGCTACGCGCACACTTTGACCGGCTACTTCCTGACGCAGTGCATCGGTAAAGGCGGCTACGCCGAATTTGGTCAGATTATAGACCGCTCCACCTGCCATCGTTTTGCGTCCGGCTACCGAACTGATATTGATCAGATCCGTTACTTTACGATCAGAGATCGAGGCGCTTTTTACCAGATGCGGCAGCGCGGCATGAGATACATACAGCAGACCATTTACATTAATGGATACCATGCGTTCCCATTCTTCCAGCGGCGCATCCGATGCAGGACCCAGCAGCATAACGCCGGCATTGTTGATGACCGTATCAAGACGTCCATACTCCTCGACTGTACGGGTAACCGCCTGCTCCGCCTGTTTTTGATCTGTAATATCCGCTTCGATTACGAGCGCTTTGCCGCCGCTCGCTGTAATCTCTGCTGCCAGCTGCTCCAGACGATCTTTGCGGCGTGCCACGATAGCTACCGCAGCTCCCTGTGCAGCGAGTGTTTTCGCTGTAGCTTCACCAATTCCGCTGCTTGCTCCTGTGATTAGTGCGACTGTTCCCTGTAGTTTGGCTGTCATGTGTAAGCACTCCTTTGACGGTTATATTAAAGTCAGATATGAATTGCGACTTTTGGATACATACTAACTTTGTATTACCACCAGCAGAGTCCACTAATCACTTATAGCAATTTTATTTCTCAAAACTTAATTTTGAAATCGTGTTATTGAACCTGTTAAGCATGCATATGATCTTTGGCTTCCTGCCAGGGTACCGAATACCCCTGCCCCTTGGCACAAAAAATCGAAGAAGAAGAATAGAGCGGATCGGCTTCCTTGCGATACTGCTTACGTTCAATCACTTCCTGCTGATTATGACATGGATGGTAACCATCGAAGGTCAGGCTGATCATTCCTTTGCCATGGGTAAAGGAAGCCAGTTCCGCGCTGTAGTTCATAAAGGTCGCTACCGGTACTTTGCCAGTCAGAAGACAGTGTGTTGCCGTCATCTCGGGGGATTCGATGGTTCCATTCGCCTGTTGCACATCGGACATAATCCGCCCCATATGCTCCAGCTCGGTGCGGATTTTGAAATGGTAATACGGTTCCAGCACGATATTGTCGGCCTGCTCCAGTCCCTGACGAATCGCACGATACGTCGCTTCACGGAAATCGCCTCCACTGGTATGCTTGTTGTGCGCCCTGCCGGTGAGCAGTGTAATAACGGTATCCGTTAATCCGGCTCCGGTCAGAAGACCATGATGTTCACGTTCCAGTACATGCTGGCCGACCAGATTCTGATAACCGACCGCCAGCTGATCCGGATGGCAGGCATTGCGGAACGTAATACCACTGCCTCTTGCTCCGGGCTCCAACTGTAGATGGACTTCAGCATAATGACGCAGCGGTTCAAAATGACCATACCCGGTTACCGAATTGCTGATAGTTTCCTTGTACAGAATCTCCGGCGGTTCAAAAGTAACCTGTACCTGAAAGCGATCCAGCAGTACTTTCTCCAGAATCTCCAGTTGGATCGCTCCCATCACCTGAATATGCAGCTCCTGCAGCTGCTCTTCCCAAGTTACGCCAAGCGATGGATCTTCCGCCTCCAGCTCGCGGAAAATACGCAGTACGTCCCGGATAGGCAGTTCAGACGGATAGTTCACTCGCGAAGTCAATGCCGGAATGAGCTGAAATGGACGATTGCCTGTATGATCACCTAATCCGGTCAGAGGACCTGCTTCGGTCAGTCCGGTTACAGCGAACAGTTCACCAGCTACAGCATAATCTGCCGATTGATACTTCTCGCCATTATAAATACGTATGCTGGTAATCTTCTCTTCCATCATCTGACTGGACAGACTCGAGGCATAGGTCAGATTGTCTCGTACACGGAGTGTGCCTTGTAGTGCTTTGATATATGTAACTCTCGTTCCGCTGCTATCATGACCAATCTTGTACACTTGCCCGGCAAATGGCTGCTCGGCATCGTAGTCTGTGATCGTTAGCCGATCCAGCTGCTCCAGAAATCGTGTAATGCCCTCATCCTGCAGAGCTGAACCATACATGCAAGGATACAGTTGACCTTCACGAATCATGCGGATCATGGCTGCTTCCCACTGTTCTTCGGTCACTTTACCATCCAGATAGGCACTCAGCAGCACTTCATCCCGCTCTGCCAACAGAGTCTGCAGTTCCTCACTCACCGATTCATGCTGATCAAGATTCCAGTATCGGGTAAAGTCGGCTGCATCCGGTGTCAGCAGATCTTGAATCTCCTGCATTACCCTGTCTGCATCTGCACCGATCCGGTCCATTTTATTAATAAAAAAGAAAGTGGGGATCTGGTATTCCTGCAGCAATTGCCAGATAGTTTCAGTATGCCCTTCAATACCCTCGACTGCACTGATCAGTACCACCGCATAATCCATCATGCGCAGTGCCCGCTCCATCTCGGCCGAGAAATCGGCATGTCCCGGTGTATCCAGCAAATAATATACTGATTCTCTATACTGCATCACAGCCTGACCGGCAAATACGGTAATTCCGCGTGTTCGCTCGATCTCGTGGTTATCCATAAAAGTATCCTGATGATCCACTCTGCCCCGGCTGCGAATGCTACGGGTATGATATAAAAGCTGCTCGGCAAATGTCGTCTTGCCTGAATCCACATGCGCCAGCATGCCAATCGTCTTATTCATAGATAGTCTCCCTGGTTCTGTTCATTATACTTGCTGACCTAGAGGACAGCAGATGATCTTTCCATTATCGCATAGATTTGCTACGTGTCAGCACAGCAATGCCGGATTTCCTAATTAGAGGAATCCGGCATTGGCATTTTGTGATATATCTCTTTTATTCCGGCATCTGACTCTGGATCAGCCATTCCCGGCATTCCGGCCACCAGAGATCATATTGGGCTGATTCCCGGTGTCCCATATTGGGAATCAGTGTGACAGCTACTGTATTGCGGTGATCCTGATACATATCCGCCATTTCTGCCTGGAAGCGCAGTGCACCATCCGGCGGTACATGAGTGTCTTCTTCGCCACATATAAAATGAATCGCCGGATGGTGATTATAGGCAGGCAGATGGGTCAGCGGATTCAGCTGGTTATACCAGTAAGCCGCATAGGCATCCGGCTCACCAGCAGGGACGGGCGTACCGGGCTGACGGATATCCTCCATACCGGGACGCAGCCAGTCCGGTGTGGCAACGACTGCCGCTACCTTGTGAATACGGCTGTCAATACCAGCGGCTGCAACGGCAATATCGCCACCCATCGATAACCCGCCTATTTGTACATAAGGATCGACCTGTAGCTCATGGATGGCCCAATCCACAACACGCAGGGTATCTACGGTAGTCTGTCCCAGAATTGGCCACATATAACGCCGGAAATTGCCGAATACTCTGCCAAATAAATCTTCTTCATCCTTCAGACTACGTTCACCATGCTGCCAGGCATCCAGACTGACAGCGATAAATCCGAGTCCAGCCAATTCTTCCAGCATGGGCTGCATCGTTTCTTTGGAACCATTAAATGGATGCAGCAGGATAATCAGCTGCCGCCGGGAAGGGCTGATTTCCGGTTCTGACCATAATACGGGGATATGATCGACCCATGTAGATCGTGTAACAATGGATTGTTGTTCGCTCATTATGTAACCTCCTGATAGTCCAGCTTGATCGCTGTGGACAACATTATGATTTCGTTTGTATACGCTTCATCTACCACTACCTCTCTCCTGCTTATTCGAAACATTATCTTCAAAGAGAGTATGCCAGTCGACCTGTTCAGTCAGTTAAAAGGGATACAGTGGATCGCCCTTTTGTTGTTACTACGGACTTGTGTGATACTCCTATTACTGTATGTAATATTACTGCTCACCTGATTATGATCACAGCTTGTCGGAGACGATTTTTATCAAAAACGCCTTTGCCGACAGTTGATCCTGGATGCAGGAGACTGCCGGCAAAGGCGCGATATTATAAATTCTATATGCAGACTGTTAGCTACTCATTATTATCTAGACGAGCTTTTGCAGTGCTTCTGGAGTGAACATCTCAATCTCGTCCGTACGATTCTCACGAACTTTGTTCGGCCAGGCCGGATCGCCGATCAGTGCACGACCTACAGCGATTAGATCAAATTCCTGATCTTCCAGCTTGTGCAGCAGCGGATCGATATGCGCCGCCGGGTCATCCTCTTCCACCTGTTCCGTACGGTTGGCAAATTCGGATTTCAGACCCACCGAGCCGACGGAGATAGCCGGTTTGCCAGTGAGCTTGCGTGTCCAGCCTGCCAGATTCAACTCAGAGCCTTCAAATTCCGGCAGCCAGAATCGGCGTGTCGATGCATGGAAGATGTCTACGCCTGCATCGACGAGCGGCTGGAGAAGCTGCTCCAGCTGTTCAGGCGTTTCGGCGAGGCGTGCTTTGTAATCGGACATTTTCCATTGGGAGTAGCGGAAAATAATCGGATAATCCGGACCCACTGCTTCACGGCAGGCTTTCACTACTTCAGCCGCAAATGTAGTACGTGCTACCAGATCGCCGCCGTAACGGTCGGTTCGCTGGTTGGTACGCTCCCAGAGAAATTGATCCAGCAGATAGCCATGTGCTCCATGCAGCTCTACCGCATCAAATCCGATCCGTTTGGCATCGGCTACTGCCTGTGCATAAGCCTGAACGAGCTGCTGAATCTCTTCTTCGGTCAGCGGTTCATTGACTTTGTTGCCTGACAGGTCAAGTCCGGACGGTCCAACCGGTGCTACCTCGGAATTGGGTTCGTCTCCCCGTTTGCGCGCCATGCCTACATGCCAGATCTGAGGTGCTATTTTGCCGCCTGCTTCATGAACAGCTTCAACGACTTTTTGCCATCCAGCAAGTGCTTCTTCACCATGAAAAAGAGGAATGCTCGCTCCACTTACTGCCGATGGATGATTGATTGCTGTGCCTTCCGTAATAATCAGGCCCACACCACCTGCAGCACGAAGACGGTAGTATTCTGCAACGTCCGGTCCAGGTACACCACCCGGTGAGAAGCCTCGTGTCATCGGTGCCATAACAACGCGATTGCTCAATTCCAGCTTCTCACTTTGAAAAGGTTTGAATAAGGATTCTGTGTTCATGTTAACGTCCTCCTTGCATATGATGGATTACTTGATTATTTTTCGTAACAACAATACCTTAGCATAGTGATATATGTAAATCAAACCAGCAACCTTCTAATAAGCGGTATATCCGTATTCCATGATACCTTGTAAATATCCGGATTGGTCATGGCTTCCCACTCCGCGAATCCATAAGTAGCATCCCAGGATCGCAGCAGCAGAGAGATGAGATTACCGTGAGACACTATTGCCGGCTCATGATAGCCCTGCTCCAGCAGTTCGCTCACGACCTGATTCGCACGTGCCGCTGCTGCGCTGGTGGATTCGCCACCCGGATAGCATAGATGTGGATCATCATAAGTACGTCGAAGCATATCGCGCCACTGCGGTGCATCCTGTCCACACAGTACACGTTCGATCAATCGTTCATCGGTTACTACCTTCAGACCAAGCCGCTCAGCCAATGGCTGAATTGTACGATAGGCACGCTCATACGGACTGGTTACAATAATATCGATCTGCTGCATCTCCGCCAGATGTGCCAAGGCTTCTGCCTGGCGGCGCCCTTTCTCCGTAAGGGCAGCATTCGGTGCCTGTCCCTGTGCTTCACAATGACGAATGATATACATATTAGACATCGGTTACTCTCCTTTTTTTCATTTCATCAGGCTGGCCCTAATCCATGAGCAGCGGCATAATTCCCCCAGTGTGGTCTGCGGCCGTCCACATCGGTAAATCCATATACATCAGATAATCCCCAGCTCGATAATGCCTGTCCAGACCTGTTCGACGCTTCCGGATCGGCGGCCAGTGAAGCGATAGCCCGTCCGACAAAATACGGCGTCTCCGACTCGCTAAAATGTTCGGCATGCTGCTTGCCGCCCTGCACCGCATCCATCCAATTCGCCTCGGTTACGCCATAATGCTCCAGCATTTCCTCGGAACGCAGAAATCCCGGTGTTACAGATACAGCTGTTACTCCATAAGGGCGAAGATCCACTGCCATAGCGGCCGCCATATGAATCGGTGCGATCTTCGCTAGACTGTAATACAGATTGCCACGATAAGAATAATCAGTGCCATCGGTTACTTCGATGATCATACCGCAGCCTCGTGCCGTCATCAAGGCAGCTGCATAGTGACTCGTAATCAGATGCGTCTTCAATACACGATCCTGTATCAGTAGACCATTAGCGAGGGAATGCTGCCAGAACGGTGTCTCCCACTCTGTTAGCTTCTCTCCGCCCCAGATATCATTCACCAGAATATCCAGCTGACCATTCTGCTCATCCATGATGCGCTTCATTAGCTTCTGGACCTGCTGCTCATCGGTATGATCCACCTGTATCGCAATTCCATGTCCGCCATGAGCAGTTACCATATCAGCGGTGTCTTCAATCGTCTCGCTGCGATTCAGATCGGAAGGCAGACCACGTATACTTCGGCCCGTACAGTATACCGTAGCGCCTGCTTCACCCAGCATTACAGCAATACCACGGCCTGCACCACGTGTAGCTCCGGCTACCAGAGCTACTTCACCTCTCAGATTAGTTGTGAATGTATTCATGATTGTTCCTCCTCCACAGTGATAGGTATATTTTGATCATACCTGCTATATATGCCACCTTGTGTCTTATATAATAAAGAAATTAAAAATATAAAGAATTAAAACTCATCCTGAAAGGAAGGGTAATTATGAGAGCAGATCGACTGCTGCGCATCCTGTTATTGATTCAAAATGAGGGTAAAATAACAACCCGTGAACTCGCCCAAAAACTGGAAGTGTCGGTACGCACCATCGTCCGCGATATGGATGCACTCAGCGCATCCGGTATACCGATATATGCGGAGCGAGGCAGTCAGGGTGGCTGGCGATTAACTGACGGCTATCGGACTTCATTAACAGGCATCAAGCCGGAAGAACTGGGCTCTCTGCTGCTGTCTTCCCACCCTCAACTGCTGGCCGATCTGGGTATTCAGCAGCATTTCGATGATGCTTTGCAAAAACTGCTCGCTGTTATGCCTTCCAATGCATTACAGACAGCTCAAATCATCCGCTCCAAAATTCATATGGATGGTGCCGGATGGTATGAAGCCGATCAATCTTCACCACAGCTTCTAACTATTCAGGAGGCCGTATTTTCCGAGAAAAAGCTGCATATCCGCTATCAACGTGATGAAGAAATTTGGGATCGTCTATTGTGTCCGCTGGGGCTGGTAGCCAAACGTTCGGTCTGGTATATGATCGCTCATACAGATGATGAATACCACGAACCGCGTACTTACCGGGTATCCAGAATTATAGAAGCGATAATACAGGAAGCAGGGTTCTCCCCTCCAGCCGATTTCAGTTTGCCGGATTACTGGGAGCAATCCACACGCCAGTTTAAAAATAATCTTCCCCGCTATAATGCTAGGGTTCGTGTACAAACTGCAACCCTGAGCCGGCTGACAAAGGAAAGATATATTCAAACGGGTACCATTCAGCCTTGCACCGATCAACCGGATTGGTGTGAGACGAATATCCAATTTGCTACGCTGGAGCATGCCTGCTGTATGCTGCTGAGCTATAGTAACGAAATAGTAGTGCTATTTCCCGAAGATCTGCGTCAGCGTATCAGGAAGCAGGCAGCTGCAATTGTTCATCTGTATCAGGATTCTTCATGTTCTATGGAATAAAGCAGCTTTCGTACAGACTCAATTATGTCTTGTTATGTAGTAGAGCAGAATATAATCAGATGTATCCAAAAAGCCCTTCCCGATAATTGGGAAGGGCTTCTGATATGAAGACATTATAATATCGTATACTTGTTATACTAGCTGCTTACGGAGTTGGTGTACCACCGTTGGCATTGAGTGTCTCGCCACTTACATAACTGGATTCCTGACTGGCCAGGAATACGTAAGCTGGAGCCATTTCCATCGGTTGACCCGGACGACCAAGCGGTGTCTGGGAACCAAAGTCTTTAAGCGCTTCTTCTGGCTGTCCACCCACAATTTGTAGCGGTGTCCATACTGGACCCGGAGCTACGACATTGACGCGGATGCCTTTTTCGGCAACCTGTTGAGCCAGTGCTTTGCTGAATGTATTGATTGCAGACTTGGTTGTAGCATAATCCAACAGGATTGGTGAAGGATTATAGGCCTGAATCGAAGATGTATTAATAATACTGCTGCCTGGCTTCATATGCTTGATTGCAGCTTTGCACAGCCAGAATAGGGAATAGACATTGGTTTTAAATGTATGATCGAATTGTTCTGTTGTTAGATCAGCGATTTCCGGAACAAACTGCTGTTTGCCGGCAACGTTTGCCAGAATATCAATACCGCCAAGTTCTTTGACAGCGGTCTCGATGAGTTGTACACAGTATTGCTCATCTTTGAGATCTCCCGGTACAGTAACGGCTTTGCGTCCTGCTTCTTCAATCAGCTTGACCACTTCCTGTGCATCAGCTTCTTCTTCTGGCAGATAGGATAATACAACATCTGCTCCTTCACGAGCATAAGCGATAGCTGCTGCACGTCCGATACCACTATCTGCCCCCGTTACGACAGCTTTGCGTCCGGTCAGACGACCTGTACCGCGGTAACTCTTTTCTCCCGAATCAGGAACAGGAGTCATGTCTTTCTGAATTCCCGGTTCCGGCTGCTGCTGTTGAAACTCCGGTCCAGCTTTCGGATACTGTGTAGTTGGATCCTGCATTGTGTATTGATCGGCCATGATATAATTCCTCCTCTGAATGGTGTGAATAAGTTACTTTGAATAGCATCAATTATAAAATCTCTCAACTCTTTTTATGTAACCGTCATGACACTTCGTTAAACGGAACGTTGTGCATTTTGGTACAACGATGTGGATTGTCAGTGTATTTGGCATTTAGTGAGAACGCATACAATGATGTTGTCTGCGAAGATGTATTCCTGTTTTGTTTATGTTACGATAGAAGCATATGGGATTTATTGGATATTGAGATTAACCTATTGCCAATCCCGGTTACGTATTACCGTAATAATTTATATCGAGGAATGGTTGAAGTTTATCGTTAATACGTACATTTCACAGTCATTCATTTGTGTTCATTATTATGAAAAGGGGATACTGCCTATGTACTTGCTCACTGGTTTTGTTATTTTCTCTATCGTTATTATTGTATATGCACTAATTGCTATTTTTGCCGCACGTTATCTGATTGGCAAATTGGATAAACGCGGAATCCGGCATTCGAATATCGTGCTGGGCGTTGGAATTCCTATCGCTGCATGTCTGATTTTTCTGGCTTTTTGGTGGCAATCACCTTTACAGCTTTTTTTACTGGTGCCTTTGTTTCTGGTCGTTGGGCGGATATGGCGCGATTACCGTAAAATTGAGAAAATGGAGCAAAACTAGAACGTATCTACAGCTTATAGTATGCAGTTTACATAGACCAGCCGATTTAATAATATAGTACGATAACTATAAGGAATACCGGACCCAACCGCCTGCATACTCAGGTAGGTCGGATCCGGTATTTTGATTATTGCTTTTTATCCTGTGGATTGATCAGGTATATTCCAGACAGATGACTGCAGTTTGCAGAGATTCATCATAGAACAGATACATCCAATCCGATCCATAAGCCTGAAAATAATAACCGGTGAGCGCTCCAATATACGGAAACACGCTGCCATCCGGACGATGCGGCACAGACAGCAGATTAGTAGATTCAAAAGTACGGTATTCTTCCTCCGAATCACCATGTTCCTGAAAGATCTTCTGTATTTGTTCGGAACGCAAATCCAGGTCTTCCAGCAATCCGTTAATTTCAGGATAAGTGATCCCCCAACCTTTCTCCTGATAGGATTGCCAGGATTCCATTACTTCCTGCACCGATTTCATCGGCTCATCGGATGAATAAGGATGAACTTTTTGCTCCTGTTTGTAGAATTGTTTTCTCGCTTCATAGTCCTGCTCATTTTCCGCATAGACCGTTTTCAGAGAATCTATCTGATTTTTTACTTTTTTTAGCTTGAGATATTGCTTGTCACCAGCTGCTTTAAGTTGTTCATACTCGGCATTCACCTGCTCTTCCTGTTCGATCAGGAAGTAATTCCAATCTCCCGCAAATCGGTACTTGCCATCTACTACATCAAAAGCAATCGAATCTTCCTGTGTCCATTCCGTATGAAACGCAGACGTCATTTGACCTACCGTGCCTTCATAGATTTCCTTAACGGATACAAAATGAACCCACTGATCCTTTTCCGGGAAAAGGCACTTCAGGTTAATCGAACAAATTGGTAAAAAATGCCGCCGATGCCGCTCGATATCTTCTGCAAAGACCTCTTCATACTCTGGAAAAGCACGGATATATTGTTCGGAAATATGCATATGTACACTCCTTTGTATTTCAATGTCTTTATTGTAGCACGTGTATTATTACCACTCAAAAAAGCCTTCCGGTATCCTGTCCGAAAGGCTTTTACATTACAAAATATATAGATTGCCTACAGTAATGGTCGCTCGCTTATTTTAATCAGCAAAACGGGTCTATCCATTAGTGTCCATCAAAACATAGGCAAAATATATTTGATCAGGAACCACAGCACCAGACCAAGAATAATGATATAGGCTGCATATTTGATAAATGTCGATGCTACCATGCCGGAGTCGGATCTGCGCTCTACCCGTACCTCTCTTTTATCCACATCTACATTGCGATTTTCATTCATGATTTATTCGCTCCCTTTTGGGCCTGAGGCCTTAGCTTAGTTGGTAAATCAAATTTGAGATTTATTACACCCATTTGTTACTCATGAATCGCTTTGGGATGATGTATATCCAAAATATTTTTACGAAAATATAATGATGATTCATGAATCAGAGAACTCAGCTCTTTTCATGCATATATAATTATCAGGCAGGGCAAATTCCATTATTGAATCTCATACTTTTATGAAGTATTGCATCTGCAAAACGAGATGCTGACTCCGGCTAATAACAGATTTCCTCAACAATCCTCATAAAAAAAGCAGGACTCCCTTGATAGGAGCCCCGCTTGCTTCTGTACTATATAATTACTGCATATGGCATGCCCTGTCATACAGGACATAAGCTTTAGCCTAACTTTACAGTGTGCTGGTATCAATAACAAAGCGATAGCGTACATCGGAAGCCAGTACACGCGTATATGCTTCGTCGATCTGATCAGCAGAAATAATCTCGATCTCAGGAACAATATTATGCTCGGCACAGAAGTCCAGCATTTCCTGTGTTTCCCGAATGCCGCCAATCATCGATCCGGCAAAGGAACGACGCTGACTGATCAGTGAGAATACATTGATCGACAATGGCTCGGCAGGAGCTCCCACATTAACAATCGTACCATCCAGCCCCAGCAGCGAGATATAGGCATCCAGATCAATCTTGGCACTCACTGTGTTGATGATCAGATCAAATTGACCTGCCAGGTTCTGGAAAGTCTCTGGATTGCTGGTCGCATAATAATGATCAGCACCGAATTTCAGTCCATCTTCTTTTTTGCTCAGGGATTGGGATAATACCGTCACTTCTGAACCCATGGCATGAGCAATCTTGACTGCCATATGACCGAGTCCGCCCAGTCCGACTACGGCTACCTTTTTGCCAGGGCCTGCATTCCATGTACGCAGTGGTGAATACGTAGTGATACCTGCGCATAGCAGTGGAGCAGCATGTTCCAGACTAATATTGTCCGGGATCCCCAGTACAAAATCTTCGGTTACGACGATATGGGAAGCATAACCACCCTGGGTAGGTTGGCCGTATTTGTCCACACCAGCGTAAGTAGGCACATTGCCTTTATGGCAGTATTGCTCTTCGCCTTTTTTGCAATTAGCGCATTCGCGGCAGGAATCGACCATGCAACCAACACCGACACGATCACCAATTTTGTACTTGCTAACTTCGGAACCGACAGCGGTTACGATACCGGCAATCTCATGTCCCGGAACGAGTGGATAATTAACAGGACCCCATTCTCCACGTGCAGTATGAATATCGGAATGGCAAATGCCTGCAAATTTAATCTCGATCAATACGTCCTGGGTATCCAGATCACGACGCTCAATTGTCGTTGCGTGGAACGGCTGATCTGCCCCATCGACTGCTCTTACTTTGGCTGTAACCATGAATAAAACCTCCTGTGCATTTATCTTATTATACAGCTGATAATCATCATTGATTGATTAATCAACATCTGTTAATAATTATATATAACAGTCCATGATCCACAATAGTTAAATGGAATCAATTTGTTGGATAATCAACAAATTGTGCAAAATTGTTAATTATCTTTTGAAAGGCCGGGTGAATAAGGATGAACAAAGTAGACCGAAGAATAACCAAAAGCCAAACGGCTATCAAACATGCGCTGATTGAACTAATGGGCGAAAAAAGCTTCGACAATATCAGTATTCAGGATATTGCCGATCGCGCTAATGTGAACCGGGGTACTATTTATTTGCATTATATGGATAAATTCGACCTGCTCGACAAGATCATGGAAGAGCATATTCAAAATCTGGGAAACTTTTGCGATTCTGCTGCCGATATGGATTTTATCGAATCAACCATTCATTGCATGGAGTATTTTGAAAGCAACTACAAATTCTTTTCCACGATGCTCGCCAGTGAAGGTGCTATCTATTTCCGCAGCCGGTTTCTCCAATTTAATATAGAGGAATTCCGAAATGATGTGGATATTACCATGGGTAAAAACCATGGCCAAAACGAAGAAATCGTTGTGCAGTTTGTCGCTAATGGTTACGTAGGGATCGTCGAGTGGTGGCTAAAAAACGGCATGCCCTATCCCCCTCGTATTATGGCTGACAAAGTAGGCGAGTTGCTGGAGCGCATTGTATAGACTTTTTATCCCGATGCTTCCGAAGCAGAACTGAACTTGGCATTTCGGATTGCCATCGTCATTTTACCCAGAACGAGTGGCACGATGCCTACAAGTATCTTATGCGGTATACCAAAAATAACGATGAATAATCTTCCTCTTGCCCTGTCCAAATTGTACTCCTTTTATAGTATTAGATCTTATTACTTACACCCTAAAACTTTCTTAAAGGAGATCCATATCAATGAGAAAAACACTGATTACATACGATGCCAGCCAGCTTCCTATATCCTTGCAATCTTATATGAACGACGCTCTTATTTACGATAGCAGTTCTTCCGAGAATGCCAGAACGCTTTTTATTGAAGGCACGCCTTCTTTATTCCTCAAAATTAGTGCCAAAGGAACACTGGAACGGGAATATCGCATGAATGAATTTCTGCATGCTCATCAGATGGCTCCACGTGTAATGGAATATACAGGTGATGATACTCATGATTATCTATTAACTGCAGCGGTTCAGGGTACAGACGGTGTGGATCCTGATCACATCAACGATCCCGAGCAGCTGGCTGCTGCATTTGGCTATCATCTGCGCAGGCTGCATGAGCTTCCCCTGACCGGATGTCCCTATCCCGGCAGAAGTGCAGAAATCCGGCAGGAAGCACTAGATAGCGGTATCCCCGCTTCTCTACTGGAAGAACTCAACTATGTGCCAGTCGATAATGTGATTATTCATGGAGATTACTGTCTTCCCAATGTGATTATGGAGAACTACCATTTGCGCGGATTGATCGATACCGGCTATGGTGGTATCGGAGATCGTAATTATGATATTTACTGGGGATTATGGACGCTCCAATACAATCTGGATACCGAGCAATATCATGATATATTCCTGGATGCGTATGGAAAAGACGATGTGAATATGGATGGTGTACATTATTTCAGCAAATTGGTGGACTGGACAGAGTAATATTACACGCTGATTCATTCCACAAAAAAACCGCAGAATAAGCATCTGCGGTTTTTGCCTATTATTTTTGCTGTTTGAAACGAATCTCTTCCAGATACAAACCTTCAGCTTCTGCCATTCCGCCAGTTTGCAAGCGTTCCTTGGACAGAATGATACCAGGGATTTCTTCTGCTTTCTTTTCCCCAAGTCCTACTGCAATCAGCGTACCGACCATTTTGCGAACCATATTATACAAGAACCCATTGCCACTTACCCGAAATTCGATAAAGCCGTCTTTCTCCTGTATATCCAGCGCATGGATCGTGCGAACCGAATCCTTTTTCTTCGACTTGGCATTCGCATAAGCAGTAAAATCATGCTCGCCGATAAAATGAGCGGCTCCCTGGCGCATGCGCTCAATATCCAGCGGCTTGACGACATGCATGCTGTATTTACGCATAAATGGATGGCTGTACGCGCGATTCCATACTTTGTACAGATAGGTCTTGTCTGTCGCATGAAAGCGGGCATGGAACTGCTCATCGACCTGCTCTACCTGGATAATACTGATATCCGGTGGCAGATAATGATTCAAAAAGCTCATAATGCGCTCTTCTGTCAGGTCCTGACGAGTCTTGAAATTGGCGACCTGCATAAGTGCATGCACACCCGCATCTGTACGGCTGGAGCCGACAATCTCAATCTCTTCTCCGGTCAGTACAGAGATGGCTTTCTCGATCTTGCCCTGTATAGTGTGATCACTATCGCCCAGACGTTGCCATCCCTTGTAGCGGTCACCGTCGTATTGGATAGTTAATTTGTAGTTATTCATATTGGCTCCTTATGGCAAATTGGCTGTGATGCCTGAATAGAAACGCAGAGCTTATGTATCGCGGCTCTCCTGTCTTCTAATGTACCACAAGCTGCCTGTTCAGCCTATCTGTCGTTTGCCAATTCCAAATACATAATATCCTATAATCACGATACCGATAAATACCGCTCCTACAATCAGCGACAAGTTGGTATCCGGGTTAAACCACATTCCCACCAGTACCAGTGACAGGAAAATAATCACGATATAGTTGCTCACCGGGAAAAAGAGCGATTTGAAATGATGATCCTGTATCTGCTCTTTCCACTGCTTGCGGAAGCGGAATTGGCTGAACGCCATGGCGAACCATGGTATCATGCCCGGCAGAATACTGGCGCTGTAGATATAGAGGAACAGCTTGGAATCCGGGAATAGATAGTTGAATAATACGCCGATCAGCAGCAGTGCAATAGTCGTCAGAATACTGTTGCGTGGTACGCCGCTTTTGGATACTTTACCAAAGAACTTCGGAGCCTGACCATTCTGTGCCAGTGTATACAACATTCGTCCTGCACTATAAATACCGCTATTGCAGCCAGACATCGCAGCTGTCAGCACGACAAAGTTAATAATTCCAGCTGCTGCGACGATACCAACTTTGGCAAATGTAAGTACAAACGGACTGCCATTTTGCCCTACTTCATTCCATGGATAGATCGTTACAATAATGAAAATAGCGCCTGCATAGAAGATCAGGATTCGCCAGATAATATTTTTAATGGATTTGCGCAGCGTTTCTTTGGGATTCTCGGCTTCACCGGCTGTAATGCCCACCATCTCGATCCCCTGATAAGCTGCCGTAACAATACAGAGCGCAAACAGGAATCCCTTGAGCCCACCAGCAAAGAAGCCGCCGTGACTGTACAGATTCGATAATCCGATCGGCTCGCCGCCATTCCCAAGTCCAAAGAATATCATGCCTGTGCCCAGAATCAGCATGCATACAATGGCTACCACCTTGATCATCGCAAACCAGAATTCAAATTCTCCATAGAACTTGACCGCCGCCAGATTCGCTGCTGCAATAATGCCTACGCCTGCCAGAGCCGGCAGCCACTGCGGAATATCCGGGAACCAATATCCTACATAGATACCGATAGCGGTCACTTCTGCCATTCCGACTGTTATCCACAGGAACCAGTAGCTCCAAGCCGTAACAAATCCAGCCAACGGACTAATATATTTATGGGCAAAGGTTGCAAATGAACCGGTGACCGGTTCCATAATCAGCATTTCCCCCATCATCCGCATAACGAATAACATAATAATTCCTGCCAGCAAGTAAGCCAGCAATACGGAAGGTCCTGCCCACTGAATCGTACTCGCCGACCCCATAAACAGCCCTACACCAATCGTCCCCCCAAGCGCAATCAATTCAATATGTCTTGCTTTTAGTCCTCTGTTCAATTGTTTGGCTTCCAAAGAAAAACGCCCCTTTACCGTGCTTGAGTACAGCCTGAATTACAAATACATTTATGTAATACAGAATCGCATTGCCACATTGTAATGTAACATATTATGTAATTTCAATAGGACGGATCACAAGTGAAAGCATTGTTTGCCTTGTCGGAGAAAACAGTGTCTACTCTTCGTGGACAATTACTTTTTTTGCATCCTAAATAGACCCTTCTCCCATTCTGTCAATCATGCATTTATTTTATATGTAATTTGGGATTATTTACGTTTCTCATATGGTGGATATATTCCTCTCATCATGTACGTTGTATTAGAAACAGCTTTTTATTTACATCAAAATAATTCAAAAGCAAAACAAAAACACAATGTCCATGACAAACGGACATTGTGAACAAATTGTGACAATATAGATAAAGCGCTTTAATATATCTCCTGTTTTCTTGTTTGTATTTTAATGAAAAAGAGCAACAATAAGCATCGTAGCCGCTCCTACCAGAATTCCTCCAAACCCAAAATAACCAAACCAGCGTATAGGTGCAGGTATGCTGGACATCTCTGCCGGCTGACGAGGAACACCCATAATTGTATGGTAATGTTCCGTTACGCTGTTGAACGATGCCACTTCATGGCTCTCTGTCTGAACAAGTTGCTGTTGATCTCTATTTTCGGATTTCATAAGGAAGCTCCTTTTCAATAAAGTAGTCCTGCGTAATCGTACATTTGCTAATTCAATAACCTGAACTAGCTGCCTCCGTCTTACGGTACACTCGTCCTCTTTTTCCTGCAGGCAGCTTCCTACTCCATAGTATGGTAAAATTAGTTCAAGGCTCCAATCTATCTTTAGTTTACCATAAAGGGGTGCAAACCATGAATCCACAAGATCAGATCAGGCTTGAATTACTAACTGCAAATATGCAAAATATCAAAAAAGAATTCCCATGGCAAAATGTCAATGTTACCCGACTGGCTGCTCTGTTGTATGCACTTGAAGGCAATGAGGCTCCTGCTGAAGCGATCCGTAATAGTTATAATATGCTCAAGGAAAATACCAGCCGCTTCTCGATGTTCCGCAACATGGCTGCGATCGCTATCTCATCTATGCTTTCCCTACACGGAGATCAGGAAACGCAGCTGCAGCGCACATTATCTGTCTATGAACAGCTCAAACAAGACGGATTCAAAGCGTCTGAGTATCTGGTGATTGCCGCTTATGAGATAGCTGCCAATACTGCGCCGAATCAGCATATACATACGATAGAACGAATGAAGGCCTTTTATGAAGGCATGAAGCAGCATCACCGGTTCTTGACCAATCGGGATGATTATATTTTCGCTGCGATGCTAGGTTTGTCGGATATCGATCCGGTGGTTGGAGTCGAGCGTATGGAGCAGCTGCATTTATCGCTGAAGCCAGAATTCCGCAACAGCAATAGTCTCCAGTCACTGACACAAGTATTGGTGCTTGGCGGTGAGAACCGCGATACGTTGGATCGCCTTCTGCTGCTGCGAGAATTACTGAAGGATCGGGACTTGCGCATGGACAAGCAGTATACGCTATCTTCTCTTGGTGTATTGGCGCTACTACCCGCGGATCCAAAGGTGATGGTTGATGATATTGCTGAAGTATATGCCTATTTACATGAACAAAAAGGATTTACCCGCTGGTCGCTCAACAAAGAGCAACGGCTACTTTATACGGCGGCACTGGTCGCCTCCCGTAATATCGATGAAGCTCGTCAGGATGTACTCACGTCGAATCTGACTACCAATATTACGAATATTATTATTGCCCAGCAGACTGCAATGATTGCTGCTGTAACAGCAGGTGCAGCCGCTTCTTCTTCGGCTTCCGGCTAAATGCAGTTCCAGTCAGTCATATAGGATACACTATACATGGAAATAACAAACAGGAACGCTGATTCATATCAGACGTTCCTGTTTATTTTGCGATGCAATCATTCTTTTAATGAGTGGGTACTCTATTGCTGTTCCTGTTCATCTCATTTCACTAGGCAGATGAACAGATACCGAAGACTATACAAAACAAGCTACATGACTGTGATCCGGTCTACCGTCTCGGTATTATCCTTGTACCAGATCATGACCGTCTCGCCTGCTTGGAGGTCGGACAGTTGGAGCTCGGAACGATTAGCCGCAGTGGCAGGATCGGCTGTAGATGCAGACGATGGGTCGGCATTGATCTGCGGCATCATACCGGGTCCTTCGGAGATTTGTACCTCTTCGCTGACTTGGAGCGCTCTCTTCTCGCCGGTACTGTTCAGATTTGTTCCTTCATTGCCTGGTGGCTGCTGAGAATTACCGGCATCGGTATGATCCGTACCGGGACTGTTACTGCTATCTGATGGACGATTACTGCCTGTAGTTGGAGCAGAAGAAGATGAATGGTCAGCAGGCGAACCTTGTACAGCTGGTGTATCGGTATCGGTTGATCCTGTACGGGCTTGAGGTTGGCCATCGCTGTGACTTTGCTCCATCAGCTCGATATGGAGTGTATTTCCGCTAACAGATATTACTTTGCCAATTACATCCGCATTCATCATGCCGCGCATAGAACCACCATTTCGGCCTGGGCCGCCATTCATGCCCATTCCGCCTCCATTCCCATTCATACCAGCCCCGCTATTAGCGGTAATATTCTGGGACGTAATTACATCACATCCACCCAATAACATAGCACCAGATAACAGCATTGCCGACCAGCACCATACATATTTTTTACTTCGCATGAATTAATCACCCTTTCCGAGAAATGGGATATATCGAGATAGGCGGTCATAGACATCCTTGAAGCCCATATAAGACAGGATGATAAGCAGCGGATAGACCGGATAAATATAACGGGACTTGATCTCCCAGAGCAGATAGAATCCAATGAATCCGAGAATCACCAGCACCAGCGATACTTCGTCATACCGTTTTCTGCGAATCGCTCCTGTGAGCCTTACCAGTATAAATATGAACATCAGGAAGTTGATCGCATACAATATCCACATCAGACCGCTTCGATAGACCGAATCTCCAGCGAATAGCTGTGTAATTGCGGTTGAGTAGCTGTATCCTCCCATGACAAATCCCATACCGCCACTTGCAGATCGTTCATTGCCAATACCATAGCGTTCGACCTGGTAAGTCCCTTCGGTCCAGGTCCAGATCAGCTTTTTGTAATACAGTTCTGCCAGTTCACCCAGTGTCATGCTGGTCACTTTGTCCTGAATCGCCTGCTGAAATAGTGGAATACTTGCTGCCTTGTTGTATCCTGCTTCACGCTGGTAAATAGTATAGCTAAGCATATTGTCCCAGAATCCGAATGTACTCTGATTCATTCCCATATTCAGCCACATATAGACAGGGGCGGAATTGGTACTGGTCGGTTGACTGACTACACCTGATGCCTGCAAAGCTGCATTCTGTGTCCAACTGGGTACATTGAACAGCACTGCCATCAGCCCGAGCGAGATCAGCAATCGTCTCCAGCCGATCCGTTGCCAGTTCAAGAGAAGATAGATGACAGAAGCAATCAGGAAAATGATTCCGATACTTCTAAAGTAATTACCAAGTGCCAGCAGAATAGCTGCCAGTACGATATAACGAATCAACCGTGTTTTTACAAACCGGATAACTGTATATAGAGCAGCCGTCAGCAGCGTCGTCGCAATAATATCGTTGTAGATAAAGTTGCTCATCAATAGCGCCGGAATATAGGTGGCGGCAAATACCAGCACTCCATAATCTCTATTAATAGAACGTTCATTCAGCTGCTTATAGATCAGATAGATCATGAATGTCGTGACCAGTGTGAACAGGATGTTGAATATTTTCAGAACCAGATAATTGTCCGGGAACATCCAAAGCAGTGCCTTGATATAGAGCACGGTAGAGAAGTTAAAAGGAAACATATACAGATATCCACCGGACTGGAAAGTAGAATAATCTTCCTGGTTTAGCATCTGCATTGCCAGCGATACAACTGTTTGTGAATCATCGGTTGGCAGACGCGGCAGCAGGAAGATAATAGCCAGCTGGATCGCCAGTGAAATTCCCAATATGACCGGAATAACAATCTGCGGACGATAGCGGTTCAGTTGCAGACATAATCTGTATAATACCAGACTGGCAATAAGCAATACGAACACGAGCAGTACCAGAATAAACAGATGCTGCTGCTGCAGAATAGGCCTGTCACTGTACACCGCATAATTATATTCCGCTCTCAAAAATAAAGACGAACCGATAAACAGCGCCATAAACACGGCGAGTATACCGTAAATTGCATTCTGGATAACTCTCTGCATGTAAAAACTCCTTTGCGGTAGTGTGATGAGAAATACGAAGTGAAATACCAATGCCATGAATACCGCACGGGATATATTTTCTGACAGATCCAACCTGTGTCCGTATTATAAATGGTGAATATGAATAAATTATTAAAAGCAGACACATCCTGTAGTGCTGCTTCCGTTTATCCATAGAGCACTATGTTTAATACTTACCATTACCGTCTTTATTTATTTCCAGTTCTGCTGGAAGACTAACCGCTTGATGAAAGGTGGAAAATATCATGTCCGAACCTGTTACTCATGCCGAATCCGTCGAAACGGTCCGCGAACTGATCAAAGATATTGAGACAGCGATGCTGACCACTATTTCTGGAGAACGTCTGGTGTCCCGCCCAATGAAGACCCAGGATATCGAATTTGATGGAGATCTGTGGTTTCTGACCAAAAAGGATACTTCCAAATATACGGAGCTGCTGGCCGATCCGCGTGTCAATGTAGCCTATGCCGGCAAATCCTATGTATCGATCAGCGGGACTGCTGAATTCGTTAATGATCTGGAGCGCAAAAAGGAAATGTGGAACAAGATGTATGAGAAAATTCTGGATGTATCCTATGACGATCCCAACCTGGTACTCATCCGGATTCATACAGAGACTGCCGAATACTGGGAAAGCGGTAGTGCTGCCAAGATGGTTACTCATCTACTTAAAAAAGCCGTCGGCAAAAACTCCGATCCCAGATCCGAGCCGGGTCTGAACGAGACAGTAGATCTGACGCAGGCGCCGGATCAGTCTTAATCGGTTAATCCAACCAATATGCCTAGCCACTGTTTATTTGATAGATAGCAGCAGGTTACTTCAATGACAGCAGTCAATTACACAGAACCATATAAACAAAGACCACCATATATCCACATTCGGATAACTGGTGGTCTTTTGATGTTTTCTATTCTATACTTTGCGTTCTGTTAGTAGTATGTGTTATTCAGTATCTATTATCCAGTACCGGATATTTAATGAAGACGGCTTCGATTGTTAATTTCAACTTGTCAGAAGCTTAGCTCCTGCATTTGCTTTATTGTTAATGACTTTATCATTTTTACTTTTTTCGTGTTTATCGTATATCGGTATAGCCCGAAATGATTCGATGGATATTCGCTTATATGATCCAGTACAGTCCCCTGCGAATTCCATAATACGGCTGTGGTCGAAATAATACTGGTTTCTCTCGGCACATCGATTATTTTACCAGAAGATGCATTATAAATGGCAATCCGCCCCATGGACGAATCTCCATAGGCAAATGCCAGTTGATCTCCGGTAGGCGACCAGCTATAGGTATACATACTTTCTACATTCTTCATATGACCGGCAATATGATTAATAATGATATGTTTTTGCTGTTTAAGGTTCACCAGCAGAAGCTGGCTGCCTCCTTCCAGCCGGGTCTTGATCGCAATAAATTTGCCGGAGGGCGATACGGATATCGAGTCCAGCGATGCAGTAGATTCTTGCAGCGCTATATCGTATTGTATCTTCCCATCAGTGATATGCAGTTTGTTAATATAAGGATTACCGCGATAATCCTTTGCGGCACCTGTATAAGCGTTCACTGTTACAGGGCCTGCGGTCAGCTTCAGTCGGTCTGTCGACGTCTGCTTGTTCACAGTGACAGGCGCATGAAAATAGGAGTTAGCCGCTGCTGCTGTACCTGAATCATATCCTGCTCCTGTCAGGCATACGGCTGCTGCCAATGAGGATATACAGGCGATTTGGACGAATTTTTTCATATATATTCCCCTCTGCATTTGTAATTGATACTACATGTCTATCTGCAATTGCTGCTTGTACAAGCTTGTATGTATCCTATACAGAATTCCATATTAGAAGAAAATTTTCCTGCATAGGATGATAACTTGGATACAGGTATATTGTATTTGAATGAGTTATACCATTCGCTGTTTGCTTAAGATTTGGCTTTGCTTTACCTCCATAGTCTATGCCAGCTGCTCCCATCTCGCCCACATCTCCGGCGGATTCAGTTCGTATACCTGATCTTCTCTCGACATGAACTGATGCATAATAAACTCACGGCGGATCGTTGCAAAATCTTCATGAAAAGATTTGATAAATTCATTGATCTCTTTCTCCTCATATTTGCGTCCCGGTTCCAGCTGCGATACCAGATGTTCCAGTACAATCAGCTTTTTCTTGAGCTGAGCCGGAATACTTTTCAATCGACCATCTTTACCGATAAAGTTCCTGATAATAGAAGCTGCCATATTTTTCTGATTGTCATCCATAATGGGTTGTCCTCCTTCTACAGTTCGATAGATGAGCCTGACTGCTGCGAGTGCGTTATTTTTGATGAAATAATTGTCTAACGAGAAATAAATCGTATTTTTGTCCCGGCGCTCGTTGATAAGACTGGCTTCTCTTAACTTGGTAGCATGATGAGTAATCGTGGCTGGTGTTACATGCAATTTTTCTGCTAGCGCCTGACCGTTTAGCTCTCCTTCGGCTAGCAGAATAAGCATTTTGATACGCGTAGGATCGGCAAGCGCTTTATGATAGGCTACTACTTTATCCAGCTGCATGTTCTATTCTCCTCTCTTAATTAATTTAACAATCATCTAATTAGATATTTGTTAAATTAGACTATAATCGAATTAGCTCACATAGTCAAACTTTATATAAAGTATTTAAATCTCTGTTTGCGTTCTCATAAGTTGGTCGTATATCTGGCTGAACAGGTTTGTCGATAAGATTTTGAGATTTTGAGATAATTGTTGATCCTATGCTTAACGCTTATATGCAAACAAAAAACACGGACAGGTCATCCGTGTTTTGTCTTGATCAGGACATGGAGTTGAGTATGAGGATAGCAACCACCAGCGCCGCAAACAACAGGCTACAGCCGGCAGTGTTAAAATTATCGGTTTGGGAATTCAGCAGCTTGATGAATGTATACATGAAAAAGTAGGCAAGTAGCCCGATAATCAACCAGGCGATGATGAGTATCACAGTTGTTTCTCCTTTCATTGGCGCAGAATTTACATTTTCTCCTTTGTTATTCATCCGATCCACTTCATATCATTTTTCAAACAATATACTTTTATTCTTATTCGTCATCCAAGCCGCTTATCGTACATCAACTGCAGCTGTACACCGAACGGATCTTCTATAATACCATACGCTTCGCTGAATACAATATCCGACAAAGGCAAAATAATTCTTACTCGCTCATCACTGATCAGATTGCTGTAAAACTGCCGGATCTCTGTGAGATCCGCGCTCTGAATACACAGCGAGATATGATTGCCTGGATGGTACTTCTCGCGAGGGTCCATCGTCTCTTCGGCAATCATCAGCTTAGCGCTACCGATCCGCAGTACGGAATGAGAGATATAATCCTTGTTATCCTCTGTCAGCTGGATCGAGCTGTCACGCTTCGCCATCTGCTGATAGGTGACCCGCATCAGCTCTTCTGCACCGAGATGCTTTTTGTAAAAGCCGATCGCTTCCTTGGCTTTTCCGTTCATGGACAAGAAAATGGCAATTTCCAGTGTCATACTCATCTTGTACCGCCTCCATTTTAATATTCGGACAGATCATTGATATCTGCTCTCAAACTCATTATCCTATGAAAAGGGTTCAAATAATGACACCTTTAAAGGAGAGGATTTTATGAAAAAATCGGAACGGCTCAATGATATGATTCGCTATCTGAATGGACGGGAATTTTTCAATCTGAGTGATCTGATGAAGACTTACCATATTTCCAAAAGTACAGCTCTGCGCGATATCCATTCTCTTGAACAGCTGGGTATGCCTCTTTACGCCGAACATGGTCGGCATGGACGATACGGAATCCTCAAAAATCGGCTGCTCTCCCCGATGATCTTCACTATGGACGAGGTATATGCCTTGTATTTTGCGATGCTGACACTGGAAGCCTATCAATCCACACCCTTTCATCTTAGTGGGAATCGGTTGAATGAGAAGTTCGAGAATTGCCTGTCTCCGACTCAGATCGAACAGATTCATAATATGAAAAAAGTATTGCAGCTGGAAAGTTATCCTCATCCCCACGCGAGCCCTTATCTCGATCGGATTCTTAAAAGCATTTTGCATGAGAGTATCTGTCAAATCAGCTATTCACGAGGCCAGCAGCATAAAACTTATACGGTCCAATTTGTCCGGATCTCAGCACGGTTCGGACAATGGTATGCAGCCGGAATGGATCTGGATCAGCAGCAATACAAAGTATTTCGCTGTGACCGTATTCATACTATAGAGGAGCATTCCTCGTTACCCACTATGCCGCTGGATGATCTGTTGCAGCAATATAGTGACAGACAGCAATCCGACCACAGCGTTCCGTTTGAAGTAACGATTACGGCCCAGGCCAGGGATATTTTTGACAAAGAACATTATCCGTCGATGCATCTGGAGATAGATGAAGAGACGGTGATTCATGGTTTTTACCATCCAGGTGAAGAAGATTTTATTACGGATTATTTTATTCGCTATGGTCAGCATATTCAGTCTGTCCAGCCAGATACATTGAAGAAAATGATCCGTGACCGGATTCACCGCTTGCTTGATCATTACAACCAGGTATGACCATTACATTCATGAATATGGGTCGTGCTTTGGAATACAATTGCAATTATTCTTCATTCGCCGTCTATTTCGTAATAACATATCCATACACAGCAACAAATTTATGTAAATTACGTCTTAATAATGAGTTGCCCAATCGCTTGTTATCTTCACCCACAGTATGATGTATACGATACTCAATAAAAGGTAAATATGCGGTGCTACTCTATATTTATTTCAAACCCTACCAAAGGAGCTCAAACAATGAAAAAAGTAATAAGCGGAATCCTGGTCGCGGCTTGTCTGGGACTTTCTTTTTCTACAACCTGCGCAGCTGCCAGACAGATTCAAATTGATGGAGTGAACATCAGAACCGCAGCCTATCCGGAAGTTAAAAATGGTCATGTCATGGTGCCCCTGCGGACCATCAGTGAAAATCTGGCGGCTACGGTACAATGGTCCACCTATGGAGTCACACTGACTAACCGCAATAGCACAATCACTTTGAAACCAGATAGCAAAGTAGCCCAGAAGAATGGGAAAGTCATATCAATGGATACCAGCCCTTACATAAAAAATAATTTGATATTTGTTCCTCTTCGTTTTGTCTCTGAGGCATTTGGCAGTAAGGTCAATTACGATAAGGTCAGAGTTACTATTGATTCTCCTTCCCTGCGTATTAATGGTGTTCCAATCAAGGCACTGCAGCAGGAATATCATATGACTATGGGTGGTATCGTACAGCAGATCAAAGGCGATGCTTATAACCAGGCTATTTATGATATTATGCTGAAATACAAAGGCAAAGAGGTAGCTGAACCCGCCAACTATTCCTGGCAATATATGATCGATACGCTGGGTGCCTACTACAAAAATTCTGAATACCAATTCCTCGACGACAAGGGAGACAATCAGCTTCGCTACGATACCTATTCTCTGGTCGGTGATTTTCCGCAAGAAATGCTAAAAGATTATCCACCATCCCTGATTTATGATGCAAATCAGGATAAATGGTATTTGTTTAGTGAAACGGCTAATGAAGCGATTCGCAAATTAATATATACTGCCAATCAAAATGGTTTTATGAGAACTATCAGTAACACCATTCTCTAAGCTCATTCGAAAGGAAAATGTATTCATATGAAATCAATATCACCCGAGTACACTATACGCAGCTTTGAAGAATCGGACATGCCTTTACTGGGTGATCTATATCAGGCAGTAACAGCCAGAGATAACGCTGTTTTCTGGTGGGTTGGTGAACCGCCAAACTGGCACAACGTATACTGTGCTTTTGAGAATAATCGGATGATTGGCAAAGGCCAAATCGAAGTAACCAGTACGATCCATCCGCAACAGCCTGAAGAGTACAAACATACTATCTATATAAATATCAAAACGGTTCCGGAACGGGAGGTGGATACAGCCCTATTGGAAGCTCTTTACCAGCCCCTGCTGAGCAGAGCCATCGAACTCCAAAAAACACTGTCAACGACTCATGAAACCATGCTGTGTATCGGCAATCATTCGTCCGAGACTGCCAATATTTCCTTTTTCAAAGATAAAGGCTACTCCTATCTGCAAAGCCTCTTTCATATGGAAAGGAATCTGCTCCAGCCTCTCCCCGGGCTGACACTGCCTTCAGAATTACAGTTCGATTATTGGCAAATGGCAACAACTGCAGAAGAACAGCAATATCTGAACATAGATGCCGAGATCTGGCCGGAAGCTCCTATTGGCAGCAACAAACTCGCAGAGAATAAAAAGCAACCTCTGTGGACCGCCATGGTGGTAAGAGAGTATCAGACCATGATCGGCGGACTGATGGCCTGGCAGGAAGAAGACGAAGGAATAATTGAGGATGTCTGGGTGCGTGAACCATGGCGCAGACGTGGCATTGCCCGCTATTTACTGGTGGAAGGACTCAAGTATCTGCAGAGTCATTCACTCGAAAAAGCCAGCCTGACTGTACTGACCGATAATCATTCGGCACTGTCGCTGTACGAGTCGGCTGGCTTCCAGATCATGAATGAAGAAGTACGATACGGAATAGTTCTGGGTTAAAGATGGTAATCCTCAGCACATGGAATAGCTACTTTAACCAACGATTGCAGATGCATGGCTACAATCTATAGCCGGTGACATAATTGCCCCACTCATCCAGATTGTCCTGCCATGCATCCAATCCATCAAACACGCCTACATAGACAACTTTATCACCAAGAATCAAAATCTGCATATCATTGTCTTGATCCCATGTTTACAAATAATCTCTACAGAACATGACGCTGACATATCAGTATCCCGAGAGATCAACTGCTGTCCTGGCAATCACTATAGCTTCTAAGAGCATAAGCAAGAATAGTGCGTTTTTCTTCCAAAGATAAGTGATATTCGGCATGACTGAAGATATCCGGGTTCACCTGAACTTCTTTTCCGCTCTCACCCAATAGTTCAGCAATAGAAATTGCATGTTGAACCGGATCGTTGGGTTCCCTCAGTAAGTTCTTTATTAATTCTTCCAGCAGGGTAGCAGTGTCTCTCTCTAAAATAACAAGTCTGTCTTTTGCCGCAGCAACCTGCGAATCATAGTGATTGGCAAATCGTGAAATATTCCAGCCTGGCCAACACTCTTTCACAATAGCAAGAATATTGGGAATCGCTTCTGCATGCCAGAATTGCAAAGTACGGCTGACTTTATCAACATGGAATCCGCTGCTAGGAATCTCATCTCGGTATGCCCAGTCCTTCCATATTATCTTGCTGTAACCCTGTGTTTTATCAATATGTTCAATTATCTCAGAACCGGAATACAAATACTCTTTGAAATCTATACCAAGAGGAAATAGTAATAGTTCGTCCTCGCCAAATTGGATGCTGGCTACACCATCCACAAAATTGCCAGACGCAATTGGCTCGAGCAGGCGGGGCTCCATGTCTTGGCGGGAACTTAATACACATTCCGGCGAAACACCCACATAATTGGCCATATCCAAAATGCCTTCTTCTGCCCATTCTACTTGCCATCCTGTCCATACCTTATGCATCAATTGTATAAATAGCTGGCGAAGCTGAATATCGTACATCATATCTTCACCACCGTAAAAAAGCAGGTACTGTCGATCCAGATCCATGACGACTCCACCTTCTGCCCAGATATCATTCAGCCATTCTGTCTTGCTCACTTTTTCCTGACTTTCGATAAACTGCCTGGTATGAATAGGGCCCCAGAATACCTTTTCAGGCATGGAGCTCGCACACCAGTGATTGTAATACAGTTCGTAATCGTTGTTATGTACAATAACTAAATTAGCTCTTTGTCCCATACAGTAGGTTCCTGCTTTCGTTAGAATCTATGGATACATAGTAATCCGGTAATCGTTATATATGATTAGATACTCCTCTGAATAGGGTACATTTTATTTGACGGAACTTTAGGTATAGACTGTATGCTGTTTAGCTGTCTCTCCAATATATAACATCCTATTCAGAAAAAGGTGATCTTATGAAAATGTTCAGAGCAATGGGAATTCTGTTGTCTACTGCTTGTCTCGCTGCACTTGTTGCATGCTCCAGCGGCACCCCTGCGAATAATACACCACCCGGCGAATCGCCTGCCGAGCAGGGAGCGACGACAGACCAGAAACCGATTGAGCAACCGGCACAGTAACTCAATAGGTTGTCATCTATCTATTCGCAACTCCTACTATTGTTAAAATATTAGTTTAGATGTGTTCAACACAATCGCTGAAAATACGTCTTCAACTAAAGGGTTCTGCTATAGTAGCAGAGCTCTTTGATTTATTTACTTATTGGCTTATATGTATCTATCACTTATTATAATGACTTTGCATAGCTGAAATAAACATTTTATTTCATAATTCAAAAGACATGGACAATAGTCCATGCCTTCTGCAAATATACGTATTACTTGTATTCACTCTGATTGCATCCGTACAATTCAGCTATATAATTTACGTTCTGGCTTTTGCACTTTCAGCTGTTTGCCTTTGATCGTTGTATTCTGCATTGCTTTCATTACAAGCGGGCCTTTTCCATTCAGAATATCTACATAAGTAACGGTCTCCTGAATGCTGATAATTCCGATATCATCGGCAGTTACGCCTTCGATCCGGGCGATGGTACCTACAAAATCAACAGCACGCAGCTTTTTCTTTTTGCCTCCGTTAAAATACAGCTTGAGGATATTGGCATTCAGCTCTTCGCCTTTGCTCTTTTTCGGTGCAGGACGATCATGCAATTTACGTTCAAAGGCATCCCGTGCTTCCGAGACGGCGAATGCAGAAGGTTCCTCTGCGCGCGGAATTTCGAATCCAATATAATTCTGGATCGCATTCAGGAATTTATCTTCATACGGCGTTGCAAAGGTAATAGCCGTACCACTCTGACCCGCACGGCCTGTACGTCCGGTACGATGAACATAGCTTTCTTTTTCCATCGGCAGATCGTAGTTGATGACATGCGTAATCCGGTCAATATCAATTCCTCTCGCCGCTACATCGGTGGCAACCAGATAGCGGAACTGACCCGCGCGGAATTCATTCATGACACGATTGCGGTCATCCTGTTCCATACCACCATGGATTTTGCTCGCTGGATAGCCGAGACTTTCCAGCTGTGTGGCTACTGCATCCACATTCACCTGGGTACGGCAGAAAATAATGCAGCTGTCCGGATTCTCGGTGATCGTGACTTTTTGCAGTAAAGAAGGCTTTGCTTTCTCGCTGACTGTATATAATTTATGCTGGATCTGGGTCTGGCGCTTGTCCGAAGCCGATCCAATCTCGATATCCACCGGCTGATTCATATAGCGGTGACAGAGCTTTTCTACATCTTTTGGCAGTGTAGCAGAGAACAGCATAGTCATCCGTTCGGTCGGCAGCTCGCGAATAATTTTCTCCAGCTGCTCAATAAATCCCATACTCAGCATCTCATCTGCTTCATCGATGACTAGATATTGAATACGTTCCAGATCGATCGTATCTTTCTCGATATGATCCATCACGCGACCCGGTGTACCGACAATCACATGGTTACGCTGGGTCAGTTCACGCCGTTGGCGGTCAAAGGGCTGCTTGCCGTAGATCGCTGCTGCCTTGATCCGCTTGAAGCGACCGATATTCATAATATCTTCTTTTACCTGATCCGCGAGCTCGCGTGTTGGTGTCAGGATCAGCGCCTGTGGACGACTCTCTTCCCATTCCACCATTTCGCATAATGGAATACCGTAAGCTGCCGTTTTACCGCTGCCGGTCTGTGATTTGACGGTAATATCGCTGCGGGATAATGCTTGTGGAATAACCTGCTGTTGTACAGGCGTCGGTTGATTATAGCCGAGGGTGTCCAGGGCACGGGTAATTTCTTCACTGAGGGTATAGTCGCTGAAGCTTGGTTGATTAGTAGATGCGGGGGTACTGCTGCCGTTCTGTATATCGTTCAATGTGTTGCTTTCGCTCATTAGATAGTAAACTCCTTCGTTCTTGGATATTCGATAAGCGTACCACAGATTGGGCAATAGCGGGGAGAGTTTCTTTTTGATTGCCCAGCGATCTTACCAGTTCATAGCCGTACATTTATTTTAATGACAGTTATGTACTGTCTTATCCCTGTTATAAGTAAAGAGTTTATTCGTAATTTTATCGAAAACTATACTTGAGTATTTGCACGCTATTAAAAGGGGTTGCTATGTATCCCACAACCCCTTTTGTAATGTAGTCATATAATGAAACAATACCAATGAGCATTTATCTTATCTGGAAAGCGGAGCATAGTTAATATAACCTTTTTCAAAAAACTCATCGGCTACAATAAATACATCCTCTTTGGCTGTTTGCATTTCTGCTGGAGTTACAGCAATCAACGTATTAAAGGTGCTAAATCCGTCAGCCACCGGGAACTCTTCCGGAAAATCAATGGCGGGTACTACGATAAAGCCTCCAGAAGGGATACCAGGAATCTGATCTCCAGCGTACTCCAAGTAATCTCCTTGATAAATGGGGCGTTTCGTTTGCTCGGTATGCTGAACCCAGGAAATAAATTCACGTTGCAGCACAGCCTCCTCTTCTCCAGCAAGGAACATCATAAGTTCATAACCGTAACCTGATGCAGAGCCACTATCAAATTCTAGATCTGAGCTTCCTCGATCAGGATCACTTAGACCTGCAGTAACCAAAATATCCATTCCAGCGTAGCCTTGTTTGTATTTCAAAACCAACAAATTTTGCTGATCGTTCTGCCAAATGAATTGAGGTTCTTGAAATTGAAAGAGAGAACCATAAATTAACTCGATACGATCGGATAACGGATATGTACCTTCCAGAGGCGGCATAAAAATACGCTGAATAAGTGTCTCCACTTGAGGCACTGCCTTTTGTTGGTTGGGTGTAGTCATACGTAGCTTGGAAACGGGCGTTTTATTTTGTGAGAGAAGGTAAAGCTCTGCTTCAACCATTTCTACCCAGAGATCGGCTGTTTCCGTACTATCTGAGGGAAGCGTCTTACTCTCTACAATCCCGATCTCGGATGACTCCAAACCAAGTGCATGGATCAACTCTGTCGTTTGAGGCTGGGGCTTTCCGGTCAGACGTACATAATCGATTCCATCTGCAAAAATAAAGCCTACACTTTCAACCGTTCTACAAAGAAATTCAAAATAAGGAGACTGTTCCAGAATCTGTTCTAATATCTCAATACGATTTAACATTCATTACATCCTTTCCGGTTATCGATTAAAATTGTGGGGCTTATATACCCATTCACCACTTCTATTCAAATACCCCCATTCCCCTTCGTAAGTAACAAGACCCAGTCCATTGGAAAAGGAGTCCGCCGTCGAGAAAATGTTCTTCACAATCCATTTTCCTTGCTTATCAATATATCCGTAACTGTCTTTTAACTCCACAGCTGATATGCCTTCGCTAAAATTACTCACACTCTGGAATTTAGGCTTAATAATCACTTCATTATTTGGGTTGATAAATCCCCATTTCCCAGCTGTTTTAAGACGAAAAGCAGCCAGTCCTTCACTGAAATCGAAAAGTTGATAATATGTTGGAGGGATTATGAATTCACCTGTTTTATCAATGAATCCGTACATATCATTATCTAAAGATACTTGGGCATACCCTTCTTCAAATGATCCACAGTAAGCATACTTAAAAGGAATGATCTCCTCCCCTTTATCATTAATTAAACCGTGTTTTCCATTCTTCTCAGCCACCATTTCTCTATTGTTCCATCTTCCTAAGAAATCAAATTCGTTGTCTAATATTTTATTAGCTTTTTCATCATATAAATACATTTTTCCATCCTGTTGCCCAATAAAGGTTTTATTTCCATTAAGAATAATCTGTTCAAATATAGGAGGAACTATTATTTCTCCTTGCCGATTAATAATTCCTGTTTTTCTGGATATAATAAAGGTGGCCCACTCTCCGTTAAATCCCCCCAGTCGATCCGCATTAATTTGAAGAACAACATCGTTTTCTTTATTAATATATCCTTTATGTCCATTTTCCATAGTAACTGCAGCTAGTTCCCCACTAAAGTCTGCGGCCTGTAAGTAACTAGGGGGAATCACAAATTCGCCTTCATTATTTAGAAATCCGTATTTATTATTTTGTTTGATTCGATAAAAATGATTAGCCATATTATTCGCTCCTTAGTGATGAGGACCAGGACTTGTAAACCAATCCTTAGGCCAATTTTCAGCTTTTGAAGATAATGGATTATAGATTACATCAATATCTGCTTCATCTACTCTGACACGTACATAGCCTGCTGGATCATCCAGAATATCGGTGACCACTTTTTTACCCTGGCATTCATTCACTCTATATGCTTCAAAAGCTTTCATTCTTGGATCATTAACAGCACGTATCTGAGGAATAATATTTAATGGACTGTCTTCTACTGCATTATCTAATGCACCCTCATTAACCGACTTAATATGTCCTCGCTCTGTTCCTTTAGGCACTTTTGCTCTGCTGTAACCTGAGCCGCGTTTAACTTTTGTCCCTACTGTCCAGCTCATACTTGTTGTCTTACCAAATTCATCGATCCATACTGACGTAGTGGGAACACCTTTACTATCCAGTACATCAATTTTATACTTCGCTTTTCCACCTACTACTTTTTCAATAGCGAATTTATTTTGAGCCATCCCTTGTTTCAGTTCTTTGACCATAACTCTTGATAGATTTTGAGTTTTGAGAACAGCAGCTAATTGATCAAATTCCGCTTCTGTTATATTGTTAGGATTTGGCGGATGTGTCCCCCCTGGTCCTCCTCCTTTTCCATTTTTGGGCGGAGGCAAAACCTTGGACATCATCACTTGAGCTTTATCTTTCATCTCATCGTAAGCTTCGCCGAATGTTTTTCTTCCTAAGCTCGGACCGCCTGCCATCGCCTGCTCAGGCAGTAACCTTGGAATCTCCATATTTCGCATGCCATCTTTCATTTTCTGCATGGCTTTAAACAACTGGGCTGCCATTGTATCGACGTCTAGCTGTCGGGCTATTTTCCGGGCACCTACTGTGACCTTACCTAGTACAAAGCTTGCTTTCGCTGCTAGCTTCGCAGCAATCTCGCTCGCAGATTTCACCATTCGACCCGCAGCAGCTCCCGTCACTTTAGCAGCAGTTTTAACTGCTTTGGCAGCTTTGGAGCCACCAGCCACTCCATCGACTGCTTTTGCCACTTTCCGTGTGGCTTTGGCTCCTGTAGCTGCCCATCCAGCAAAAGGAATTGCTGCCGTTGCAGATAAGGCGGCTCCTACATAGTCTCCTCGTGCCAAAGATATACCTGCATTAGCAAGGTCGGCTACTTCCCCTACACCTGGAATTAATCCCACCACGTCTAGCGTGATCTGTGTCACGTCTAGCGCCTTTTCCCAGAAACTCTTTTTCTCGGGCGGTGCTTCTTCTTGTACTTCCTCTTGGTACGGTGCTTCAGCTTGAGGTTCTAAGTCTTCGATACTTACTGGAGCTTTGATTAGACCATCCAGATAAATGGTTTCTCCCAAGATATCCGTATCTCCATCCATTATAACACTGCTAGTGCCACTAAGAAGATAGATGCCTTCCCCTGCCTGGATACCTACCTTTGTGTCCGAAGTAATCTCAAATGTTTTTTGAGAAGACATCAATATATCTGTATCACTTTGAATAGTAATTCCATTCGAATCCTCAAGAGAGATGAAGAGACTACCTTCAATAGCCGTCAAACTTAATTCATTAGGTGCCATCTTTAGTTCTTTACCATAATCCGTACCCCAGTATTTCTGGCTTGGGTCACTAACCTTCGGGGATGGTTGTGCTCCTTTACGAACAGATCCTTGTGCTTTGACTTCTTCCTCTTCGGCACCTGGAAAATAAAGCTTTACTGCATCTCCTATTTTAGGCATTACATACAGCCCACTACTGCCTTCAGCTGTATAAGCACTCTCGTATGGAATCCAGACTGCGAGACTTTTATCTTGTGAATCATCTACGTCTAAATGCACACGTACCTGATCACTTTTAAGACCGATAACTTTACCATCCAGAGAGACACCAATAATTTTCTCATTTAAAAATTTAGGCTGGCGTATCCCCTCTTCACGGCGTAGCTCATATACATGCTGCAAAATACCATCTTGTAATACCGTGACAGCAGAACGAACAGCAAGTTCCCGACCACGGAAGCTCACCCGGCTGCCGAGTGCCAACCACTGCTCTGTATGTATTTCATACGCGGTAAAGTCACTCAATTGAACCTCGTGACCTGCAGCCTGAACTGCTGCATAACTTTGCAAGTCTCGGCTCATGGTATAGGCTACATCCTCCGGAAGTAATGTGATTCCGCCTTCCGGAATACCAATCCATAGCTTAGGTGTACGAGCAGCTGATTCAGGAATAACAACGGCTCCTACTCTAGAGGCTAGGCGTTTAATAAATTGCCAGTCGGTTTCACGATACTGAAGAACCAATGATTCCAGATGATCGTTCTCTGTCGCATTATCGATAACGTCCGAGCCAGGATAATCGCTTAGTACCGCTTCGATAACTTCTCCTGAAGTCTGACGCCCTCTTTGAAAAGAACGAATCTGCACTTTATGATCGAGCCGAGCCGAATGAGAAACGGCATCTAGTTTAAGGTAATAGATTCCTCGTACGGTTTCAATACTAAGCTGCCGAATAAAACCGTGGAATAAGGTACGCTGTAAATTACCATGCTCATCTATTTCTTGAATTTCGATCGATTCACCTTCAGCAGACATCGATGCGTAAGTATCTGTATGTTGATCGGGTACAATCGCCGTCAGCTGCAGATAAGCATGCTCACCTGCATGGCGTTCTAGCTTTAACTCATGCAGACGCTGAAGCTCAAAAGGTCCTTTTACATTTAGCTGTCCATAACCACTCCATGTGTGTATAGTGCTCATCTACCCGCTCCTTTCCTAGTGGTAAGGAGTGCAATGGCCGATAATAACATACCTCTCATTAGCTCCCCCCTCCGCCTACAGAGACACCACCGAGATTCTGTCCATCGTCTTCTACTTTGATCAAACTTCCCGCGTATACGCAGTTATTTGTACAACCATTTAGCATAGCTGGCTGACTCTCCACCAGTACATCTTCCTTGCCATTGATCCAGGGAGTCGTAATTACTGGAATGCAAGGCGCTTTCTGAACTCCATTCGTATCCACTGAACCATTTTTCACAGCTGGATTAAGTTGATTCGTACAATTGCCAAAATTCATAATATTTACACCAGGCTGGTAATCATTGATATTGAGCTGTGGTAACTTTCGTATGTATACACCATGGCTTACTGGTACTTTCAGCCGAGTAAGCTGTGTTCCACAACTGCAGCTAATAATAGCTCCAGCTACTACATAGGATTGCTGTGCAGCTGGAGCAGATGGCAAAGCTTGCGTGGCACTTTCGACTTGCATGATATTTCCTCCTTATTCTTTAAGGTTATATGCAAATAGATCGATATTTGTATACTTAAACTGATGTTTCGATACGTTCTAGACAGATCCCGTCATAATCTCGGCGTAAGATACTCTCGGCGAGGCCTAGGTTGACGAGAATGATTCGCTCCCTTATACCTGCCAACTGACAAACTGAGTATTCTTCTAGCTGTTGAGCATTCAGTATAAGCCGTTTTAGACTGCCATCAGGATAAAAGGACGTCTCTTCCGTCAGTGCGTGTACGCTTGGAGGTAGCATGAGCCAATATAGCTTATGCTCAATTCGCTCTGTATCATTTAGCGTAACGGGATAGCTACGTATAGCTGGCTCCCAAATAGTAAGAAGCTTCTTCATAGCGTCTGACATCAGAGGGAGAGGATGCTGAATATAATCGGCAGGCTCCATTAAACCTCCTTTTTGTACAGTAAAATACAAATTCATCCCAACTAGAGCATTATGCCGCTCAGGAAGCAACAACTCTTGAGGTAATAGCTGAGATACTCGCTGGGGCTGCGCCGTATTCATCAGTCGCTGATCCTGTTTTAATATAAAGTATTCCATTTTTTTGTTCCTTCCTGCAGCCGCTTCCATTCAACGGATGGCAAGACTACACGCTCTACAAGTGCTCCGGTCAAATCGGCTCCTTCTAAATTTGCACGGGTTAGATCCGCACCACGTAGGTCCGCATATCTAAGGTTTACCCCCTGCATTTGCGTATCGCTTAGATTAGCACCGCACAGAATCGCCCTCTCTAGATTCACTTCATGCAAAATCCCCCCGCTTAGATCAGCGGAAGACAAGTTGGCTTGAGGAAGATCTGCGTAAGACAGATTTGCTTTTCTTAAATCAACATGAGCAAAGCTTACTGCATCTAAGGAAGGCATTCCCCAATGAGTAGAAGCTTCAAGAGATCGACCACCTACAACTTTTTGTAAGTTTGCTCCTCTCATATCGGATCCATCAAAGCATGCCCCATGCAGAAGACTCTCTGACAAATCCGCCTGATGGAGAACACAATCTTCCCAGCGTGTTCCAACCAGCATGCTCAGTCGCATATCTATCTGCTTGAAATGACATTTACGAAAAGTCGAGTAACGGAAATCCAATCCTATGACATGCTCGTCAGACAAATCCAAACGTTCATAAGCTTCATAAGCATAATCATTGTCTTGTCTCTCACGAATCCATTCACGAACAACTTCTGATTCGCGCTGACGTCGATCTTCTTTATAGACTAAGACACTATGATCCATATATTCACCTACACGTACTTCAAAGATCTCCTCCCGCTGCAATTGTTGGTAAGCATCCAGTTTTGCTGCTTTTGGCATCGCCAGACGAATCAATTCGATAACATAGCGATGAAAATACTCACACTCATTACGAGCTATTTTTTCAAGCTGTGGATCGCGTATTTTACCGCCATAAGACTGAGCAGCAGAACGCAGCTCCTGTATACAGTTCATCCAGGAAGAAAAGGCCCAATCTACTGCATAATATCCCTGATATGGCTGTTTATCTAACCACCAGGTATGATCCATTCCTTCAACCAGATAAACGGCCTCCTTCTCTTGTAAACGAGTCCGCAAAAGATGATAGCTGATATAGCCAATCTCCCCTTTTTCCCCTCGTCGCTGTTTTTCGAGCAGTTGAGAACACCATCTCTCAAAATGGTTCAAAAAAGCGGCTATCCATTCTTCTCGTTCTTGCCGAAACGTAGCATCTACCTCTAACAGTGTGCGCTGACGCCAGGAGCTTACCTCATGCTGTTTAAAATGACTGAGGACTTCTGTATGATTCATCATTCGCCTCCTTGCTTGTCCACCATATTCCTGAATCAGTTCGTATTCAGGTTTTTGCCGATAATTTTAGTACTTCCATCCATCAGAATGCTACTTTCTTTACAAGCCAGACTAATTTCTTCTTTAGCCGAGATGGTAACATTCTTGTCAGAGTTAATCATAATATCTTTAGCGGCTTTCAGCGTAATCTGCTGATTGCTGATAATTTCGATTCCTCCGCCTTCATTCAGCCGGATAAAGACAGCTCCATCCTTACCTGTAATCACAATTTCATCTGGCGCCAGCATGATCTCTTTCCCGGCTGCAGTACGTAGAATTTTTTTGTCCGGATCGCTTACCTTGTTGCTAGTACCTTCCGATTTGTCCTGACGGACCGAGCTGCTCGCGACAGCTTCCTCTTCGCGGCTTCCTGGAAAATAAATACGTACATGGTCACCTGTCTCTGGCATGCAGTACCATCCGCTACTGCCTTCTGCTGTATACATCGAAGAATACGGGAAGCAGTGTGCTGTACCAACATCTTGTATCTCGTCAATATACAAATGAATTTTGACTGTATCATTCACAATCCCGATGACTTTACCTTGAATCGATGCTCCAATAATTTTTTCATTGTATATTTGTCTTTGGCGTAGTCCTTTACGACTGCATAGCCAGTAGCGATGTAAGGCTATACCCTGTTTCATTTGCGTATGTACAGTGCGGACATACATTTGGCGTCCCTTAAATTCAACCATGCTGCCGAGATCAAGTACTGTTTCGGTCTCTACTTCGTAATCGATAAAATCATTTTCGTCAAAACCACCAGTGTCATTAGCAGAATAATAATGATAATCGTCCATACGCTTCTCTACTTGATAATGATAATTATCCAGTTTCCCTTTGGAAGAACTCTCAAACACGCCTAGGTAGAATTTGGGATGAGTTGCTGTAGCTACCGGCATTAATGAAGTATGAAAGCGGGAAGCCATCCGTTTAAGGAACTCCCAGTCTGTCTCGAGATATTGCAAAGTAAAGTTGCCAATGGCCGCTCCATCTGTCGCTGCATCCATCACATCAAATTTGTCGTAATCGGAAGCTACCTGATTTAGTAGCTCTCCATACGTCATAGCATGATTTTGAAAGGAACGTTTTTTCTTTTTTACATCCAGCAAATAGGTATGCGATACAGCCTCTACTTCTAGATAGTAAACACCACGTACTGTCTTAATACCGACATGTAAGACAATGCCGTGAAATAGTGTATTGGTACCGCCTTGATCATCCAGCTGACGGATCTCAATAGCCGTATCCGCTTCTGTCATTTCCACATAGCTTTCCTGCTTCTCTTCAGGAATGATTCCTGTAAAGCGCAAACGAGCATGATTATTCATTTCCTTCGTGATCGTCAACTCTTCCAGACTGACCAAATCATACGGATGTACTCGTAAATTGCTGTAAGTAGCAGATATTGTACTCATCAAACTTTGCCTCCTTGCACATGTTCATGTACGACCAGTGATTCCAGGATTGCCCAAGCAATCGGTTGCCAGTCTGTCTGATCAAACTCTATACAATTAAAACCTCCAATAAGTGCTTTTCCTTGTAAGGAAGCGAAAAACATTAGATTATAAATATCTGTATTCAGCGCAGGAGAAATAAATTCACAGTATCCATACTGTTGCTCCCCTGCTACATAAAGACCATGACCAATCCACTGGCGAACGGGTTGATTTGCTTGCAAAATCGTAGACATGGCCTGCGTAAATTCTTCGATTTCTTCATAATCAAGTAGACTGCTTGTATGGTTGAATGTCAGATTAATAGTCGCATTATTATTCGTATAAATCAGTGTGGGACGACGCTCAGATGGATATTTAAGCGATGCCTCTTGCGGAGTCATAAGACGAAATAATCTTGGCATATGTATAGTGATCTGACGATTAAGCAAACTTGTTTCATGAAAAGGAACACTGCCTTCGCCAATCGATACAAATAAGTGGCGTATATCTATCTTCTTTAAAGACTCATTTTCACTTTCAATATGTTGATCTTCTCCCTCTGCTAAGATTGGTGAGTCATAGGAAAGACCTTCTTTTTTTTGCCTGGAAGCATGGATCATGGAAATGATCTTTTCATCCATATTACTCATTTCTAATCTCTCCTTTTAATTAAAACTTTGTTAGCTTTAAAGTTAGCCATATGTTACTTAATTATATCTTTTTAAAGTCCTCATAAAATCTATAAGAAGTCACTATTTAGAAAATAAAATACTATTTTTTTGAATAATTGGTACTATTTACAATGCTTGAATTTGCACTTTTCTGCATGTGTGTAACATCTATATTAGAACTAGATTGATCTGCACTTACATTTTAGTATGATTAAAACAACATTCATAAATACAAAAAGAGAGCCTTTAATATAAAAGGCTCTCTTTTAACTTTATATCTATAGATTCTTATAGAATTTTAAATACTATTATCTTTAATAATTAGAAATTAAAAGAAGAGAACGCTGGATAAGAACCTATTTTATAAGATCCTTAACAAAAAGAGCAGCTCCATTTCTTCTATTTCAATAATATAGTCCATGGTCAGCTTCTTCTTGTATAAGTGTTGCATTTCATTTCACGATCTATCGAATTGAAATTAAGCGTCTTTACGTACGAGCAGCGTCACTGCTTCGACATGGCTCGTCTGTGGGAACATATCGATAGGCTGTACCCACTGAATTTCGTATCCACCATCCAGCAGTACTTTGCAGTCTTTGGCCAGTGTAGACGGATTACACGATACATAGACAAACCGCTTCGGCTTGGTCTTCAACACTGTCTCCAGGAACTGCTGTTCCAGACCGGTACGCGGTGGATCGGCGATGATTACATCAGGGCTCATACCCTTTTTCACCCAGCGCGGCAGTAGTTCTTCGGCTTTGCCGACGTAGAAGCTGGCATTATCGCGGTTGTTGTGATAAGCATTTTTGTTCGCATCATCAACGGCTTCGGCGATCATCTCGATGCCACGCACTTCTCTGGCATACGGTGCGAGCCACAGTCCTATCGTACCGGTACCGCAGTAAGCATCGACTACCAGTTCCTTGCCGGTTAGCCCAGCAGCAGCACGAACCGATTCATACAGCTTGACGGTCTGCTGTGGATTCAGCTGGAAGAACGCTCTTGGTGACAGGGCGAATTCCAGATCACCCAGTGATTCAAGCATGGTATCCTGCCCCCACAGGGTTACCGTATGCTCACCAAAGACAAGCGACGTTTTCTTTGGATTCACATTAATCGCGATACTGGTTACATCCGGTACCGACAGGCGCAGTGCCTGAATCAGCTCGTCCTGGCGAGGCAGCTGACGGCTGGTCGTTACCAGCGTAATCTGCAGATGATTGGATTGGAATCCATAACGAACGACAATTGTACGTACGCCATCCCGTGAACCATTATCCTTGTGAAGCGGAATCTGCAAATCTTCCAATGCAGATTTAACGATCTCGATTGCATTATTAATAGCTGGATGCTGAATCGGACAGCCACTAATATCGACGATATCATGACTGTTAATCTCATACAGACCAGCGATTACATTCTGATCCTGATCGCGTCCCAGCTGCGGCTGGGCTTTGTTACGGTAAGCCCATGGATGCTCCATACCGAGCATAGACTTGATTTTCACCTTTTCCAGACCGGCATAGCGGCTGAAAGCTTCATGGACAATATCTGTTTTGGCCTGCAGCTGTCCTTCGTAGGAGATATGCTGGATCTGGCAGCCGCCGCAAATATGGAACACCGGACATGGTGGCTCTACACGCTGCGGAGATCTTTTCTCAATCTCGGTAATAGTTGCTTTGATGAATTTGGGCTGGGTCTCGGTTACCTGTGCCTTAACTACTTCATTAGGCAGTGCTCCATCAACAAAGACTGCTTTACGGCGATAATAGCCTACACCTTCACCGTTGATTCCGAGTCGTTTGATCGTTACGATAATGCTGTCCCCATTACGCAATTCTTCTGCATTATCCCGACTTGTCGTTTTGACAGGTGCATTATTCTGCTTTTTAACATACGGCGGCTTTGAGCTGTTATTACCTTTGAAGCTGGATGATGTGCTACCTGTACGCGATGCAGTCGACGAGCCAAATCCGCCTTGTTTGCCGTTCTGACGGGAATTGGGCTTGCTGTCGATTGGCAAGGATGGCGAGCTTGGTCTGGATGAACGGGTATTGGCAGAGTTTGCCGGGGAGGATGGACGGTCCGAACGATGTTTTGGTGCCTCCGGGCGTGAAGACCTGGATGGCTTTTGGGAAGAAAAGTTCCCCTTCTGGGAACGCGGTTTTTCAGTCATGTTGTGAATTTCTCCGTTTCATTGATTTATGGTCGTGTCCCATCTTACCACAAACCAGAGCTCCGGTTAACTATTATTCGGGGAATTATGCAGGTTATCTCCATTTCACCCTCTATGGATAGACATAATTCCCAGAATTCAGCTGTTTTAAAGTTTATAGTTTGAACAACGAATCTTCGTACTCTTTATACCGGTAACCAAATGGCAAATATAATATAAATACAACCAGATAGATCGCCAGTACCAGTATGGCTATACCAATCGATACATCCATACTGGGTAAAAGGATAATGAGCACAAGCTGCAAAATGGCAAGGACAAGCGCTGATTTGGTAAGCGAATTGGCTGTCGGATATAAGGTGGTCTGACAGTTCGGACAATAGGTAAAACGCTTGGTCTTGGCTGCAGCATGATAAGCCTCTCTCCACGTGAATCGATGCTGGCAGTTAGGGCAAGTCGGTAGTTTCATATTGAGATCATCTCCTGTTGGTAAAATATTAGGCAGGATGAAGGGTAACAAATAGAACGTCTACATTCTGTAAAACTATGTAGCTGTGTAAAACTATAAGGAACCAAGCTCCGTCTTTTTTATGAGTTTATTTATATTACCTTATTTTCATTACTAGTAAGAAGCTCCGGTTTTTTTCCATTTTGGGATTACAGTTATTTGTCCGGCTTATACGTGCTGATATAAGGCATAAGCAGTAGATAGACAGTAAAATAAACACCTGCAAACCATATGATCCTTCCCAGCGGCTGTCCTGCCCCGCTCATCCCAAACATAATAAGCAGTGGAAGAGTCGAACCCAGAATTGCATTTACAATAATTGTAGCCCATGTAAAGTATATTTCGCTTTTACAACGGGGGCAGAATGCATTAGACCCTGTAAATGTCATTTTAAATGCTTCTTTCCATGAGCAGGAATGACCACATTTCGGACATACCGGTAGACGCAGCAAGGAAATAACCTCCTTTATATCTTTTTATTCCTCTATGTATATGTAATATATCCTGGATTTATTGGATCTTTCTGTGGAACTTTATCTTTGGCCTTATTGACCAATCAAAGTAACCCATCTCATATAATAATAGTAGCAAGTAATCAAAAACAGTCCTGTACCATGATAACGTCTGCCGATCTCGGCAGACGTTATCATGGTACAGGACTGTTTATTAATGCCTGTATTTGCGACTAGACTGTACCGCAATTATTATAGCTCTTGAAATGCACGATCTGATTATTTGGTATATTCACTGATCCATTCGGTTTTCTCGGCGAATGGTGTACGTTTGCTTGTCAGATCGGTGCGTTCAGGCACTCCCAGATAGATAAAGCCCAGCATTTTGCCCTTCTCGCTCAAGCCGAATGCTTTGTTCATCTCGGCATGGTAACACGGCTCGCCGCTTCTCCATACTGCACCCAGTCCTAGCTCGTGAATCTCCAGCAGCATGTTCTGAATCGCTGCAAAAACAGCTCCGTATTCTTCCAGCTCGATCACTTTGGAATTATCAACCGGCTCTACCGCTACAGCGATAATTACCGGAGCACGTTCTACTTTGTCACGGGCAGAAGCTGCTTTGGCTTCGTCTGCTCCTTCAGCACGTGCTACATTAACGAGCGCATCGCCCAGTTTGTAACGGCCATCCCCTTCAAGCACAAAGAACTTCCATGGCTCGGTCAGACGGTGATTGGGTGCCCAGATGCCTGCTTCCAGAATTTGTTCGATCTGTTCACGTGCGATAGGATCAGGTTTGACTTTACCGACTGAACGGCGGTTGCGGATACTTTCAGATATAGACATGAGTGTTCCTCCCTGATAATCGTTCTCAATAGACTGCTTGTTTATTGTACACTAATCTGTGGGAAATCTCTAATTTTAACTAACAGAATCCTGCAAATCCCCTGACCCGCCCTCATCAACCGGATAACCAGCACGTGGTAGTAAAGTGTATGTGTAAGGTGTACACATGTAACGGTACAAGGCATATTGGTGATATGAGGATTCGAACCTCACAGGGTGGCCCCTCACCCCTACCACTTCCAACTTAACCAGTTGGCGGCTTGTGCTCACTTTATACGGCAATTACCTGCTTGCAGGAATCCTGTTTTTATTTTGTAGGAAATGTCTTTACTGAGCCTGGTCTACTCTACGACAACCAATCAGTCCAATAATGAGGTAAGCCAGTTCAGTTCCTGAATGCGTGTATCCAGTTCACGGTGGGTTTTGGCGAGCTGATCTGCTTCACGCTGCAGTTCGGCTACATTTACAGTAGATATAAAACGAACCTCCGTACGTGTAAACCGATCCTGCCGTATACTCGCCGACTGGGCTAGATCAGCCAGTGCTTTGCGGCGCATGGACAATATATCACGGTCTACCAGCGCATCCGCGAGTGTGCGTGTATCGTCCAGCATGACCGTATTATTGGTCCGGTTAATCTGCTGAATCAGGAGTCCCAACTGGCCCAATAGCTGATCCATTTCTTTTAATAAATCTGCAGGCTGTTCGGAAGGTTGTTCCCCTTCCTGTATTTTGGAGTTGTTATCCAGGCGGTATTTGACCTGTTCAAAACGTTTTTGCAAATCAGAACGCAAAATCAGTGCTTCTGCCAGCTTCATAACGTCACCTCATTGTATGTATGGTATAGGAGAGAATAATCTGCCTCTAAAACGATCGTGTTCATTGTTTTATTCTATATCTGGTCCAGCTATATAAAGCCATTCCACTTCATAATTCGGCATTCGAATCATTCTATAGTATTATAAAAGTAAATCAAGCCCTATTGCAAACAGACGACATTGATCCGAGCATCTCTGCTTCGTCTACGAAATAATGACTGACTCTATTATTCAGGAGGCTTATTATGGCACAGGAAATCGAACGTAAATATCTGCTCACCGGCTATCCGGACAATCTCCATATTACACGTACCCAAGAGATCGACCAGACGTATCTTGCTTCTACGGAAAGTGAGTCCTTGCGTGTACGCCGACTGCTGAGTAATGGCGAAGAGACATTTACCATGACTCACAAAGCCGGACGCGGCATCTCGCGCGACGAGACAGAATTCCAGATTGGCAAGGAGATGTATGAGCAGTTGACGGAACGTCTGCAGGTCACTCCGCTCAAGAAAACACGTCATAAAGTGCTGATGGACGGTCGTACCTATGATATGGATATCTACCATAATACGGTTCAGCAAGGATTGATAACGATCGAGATCGAATTCGACAGCGAAGATGAATTCCATGCGTATCAGGCGCCAGATTGGTTTGGTGAAGATGTAACCGAGCAGGAGCAATATCTAAACAGCCAGCTCTGGCAGGATATACAGTCTCGTTAAGCTGTCCGATTAGAATGGCTGCTGTCCTCGAAAAGGAGCAAACCGCTCGATCTTCGCTCCCCGGGTAATCAAAAAATCGATAGCCTGACTCCGTTCGTCAAAAGAAACCGATTGTTCGATCGCTTCATCTTCATATAGATGCATTCGGTCAACGGCAATCATGAAAAAATAAGCAACATATATATCGCCTCTTTTTTGTAAAGCATATTGAATCAGATTAGCGGGTTCACCGGTTGGATTTTTATCTGTTGGTGAACCCGCAATAATTTCTTCGTATCCCCTCATTTTACCTTTTTCGATCGCCTCCATAATTTTCTGTACTGCTACGGAATCCATTTGTAGTCCCTCCTTTTTTTATTTTCATTCCACAATGAATGCCTGACAATAGCTGTATGATGTTTCGCTTTATCCAAAACAGATCGTCCTTATTTTCTACTTCTGCTTCCCTCCCTGCGTTTATCGGATGTATGTAGTCAATGCTTCCTGCTCAACAAAGCTTACTGTCGCCATACTTGTGCCCTGGTGATTCGATGCTAACGGCACCATACTAAGCAGACAAGCTTTGATTGGACTGGTTTATATTTTGCATTCTGCATTAAACAGGAGGTTTATCATGTCGAAAACGAATATTAAGGTGCAACTACAACCAACAATTGATCTTACTGGTTATATCGAAGGGTATACAATACAGTCTGTTCGACTTGGTCCGGATCAGCGTATATTTGTATTGCTGATCGACCGGATCCCCGACAGAATCAAGGGTATGTTTGTACAAGCTTCTCTAAATGCACCACGAACATACAAAATACTGATTATAGACGAAGGACAAATTCATGAAGTCGTACTAACCAATCAGTCATTTCATTACCATGAAGTACAGCCTTTACAGGATCAATTGCTGCTTGTTGGTGCACGCTGCCATTATTATGGTCATAACCGCTATGATCTAAATGCCCGAGTCTGTGATAGATATGGTCATGTTCTCCATGACTTCCTACTTGGTGATGGTATCGAGCATGTACAGGCGACTTCTGAAGGTACAATTTGGACTGGTTATTTTGATGAAGGTATTTTTGGCAATTACGGCTGGAATCCACCAGTTGGTCAGGCAGGCCTGCTCGCCTGGGATGCACAGGGAAACCGGTTATATACCAATGATCAGGCGGATATTATGGATTGTTACGCACTAAATGTTGTTAGTAATGAAGACATTTGGTTTTATTATTATACAGACTTTATGCTGGGTCATATTACAGGTGGTACAGCAAATCCACAGCTGGAATGGATCAATCCACAGATTTCCGGCTCTTCAGGTTTTTGTACAGATGGCTATCATTTTCTGTTCCGAGGCGGTTACAACGACAGCAACCAGCTTTTCTTCAAGAAACGCGAACAACCAGGTCGCCTCACAGGCAAAACAGCCATACAATTGCAGGGAGCAAATCATCAATTGCTTGATCTGGCTTACAGCGATTTCCGTCGTGATCAGATACTGATATATTCAGACAATATGCTATATACAGCAGCTATACAGGATATAGTACAAGTAATCTAGCACTATCACTGTCATTGACATTAGCCAAGCACTCTACTGATTGATGCATTGCTGCCACATCTTCACCTGCAGAATATAGATTAGACCTCAATACGTCATAATACGAACTTAATCTGTCAGTATCTGCTGCAGACGCTGAATTTCTTCGAGTATGGCTTCGGATTCGGTAAATGGACATTCACCGGTAAAATACCAGTCACCCAGCCAAAACAAAATTTCATAAACGCCGTTGTAATATTCATCAGTATATGGATTACCACTTCGAAAGCTTGGATGAGAAGACCAACTTTGGATAAATTGAATCAGCTGCCACATCTCTCCTGCTGTCTTACGATCCAAGCTATCCGCTCCTGTCGTAGAATAAATATAGGAATACAGGGTAGTCAACAAGGTTAATGCATGACCTGGCTCCCAGCGCAGATCCACACGCAGCTTCAGGATAAAGGAATCCGATTCTCCTTCTAGTTCCTGTTTAAGGGATATCGGCGGATTATTGGCAATATTGTTTACCTGGTCTTGCTTATTGGAATCCGGGAAAGAACTATTATTTTCATTTTTGTCAGGCAGAAATGAAGCCATTTTATCTCTCCTGTCTATGTATGATTTTGGTAGATAAGCTGAATCGAATGATCAGCACATCCAGTGCTATCGCTATCAGGATACCGGCTGTATATCGCAGCAGATCTGCGACCAGAAATCCTTTTCCGAGAATCAATGCTCCCAGTGTTGTATGACGGATAGAGTTGATCCACTCAGCCTGATATAACTGGCTGAATTCAATAAGATAACTGAATAATAACGAACCTATAGCTGCGGATACACAAGATCGTGGCCAGCTCAGCAATCGTAATCCCCAGTAAATCATCGCTGCCCACAGCGCGTCACCCGCATGAACAGCCAGCCAGTTCGGCAGCATAGCTGCATAACGCCGCGACGCTAGACCCAGCAGCATCGTTAGTATACCTGTTAAGAGATACAAGATACGCCTGTCATGACGTACGACAAAAGTAGGATGGTTTTCGGATTGACGGGAGTTGTGTTTTCCAATCATCGTAATGATCGCTCCTTGGCTTCGGAACACAATACATATAGGTTCCGTTTCTTCTTCCCATTATAACGATTTGTATGATGCAATTCGAAATTAATAGGCCAAAATCGAAATTACTTATTTGAATTTTTCATGTATTAATTTTTTATATCTTATAAATAAACACTACTTAAATTGTAAAAACGAATCAAAAAAAGACAGGAAGATGATTCTTCTCTGCCTTTTTTTTGTGATGGTACTTTCTATTGTAGCTTCTGCACACTTCTTACAGCCTATTTAGGATACGTTCTGCTTTATATAATCTGCTGAACTGCTCTCTTTTGATGTTAAACAGATGTCGAACTTCCTATTTGGGCTTAGATTGCAAATATCTGATCAATCCGCTTGATCTGTTCTTCGGATAGATGAATATCCAGCGTTTTCAGGTTGTCTTCCAGCTGCTGCGGATTCTTGGTACCCGGGATGACTACATCAATACAGCCGCGTGTAAGATACCATGCGAGCGCTACGTTGGCAACTGCAGAACTCACTTCTTCCGCAATACTGCGCAGCTGGTCGATTTTATCCAGATTCTGTTCATAATTGCCGTCCTGGAACAGCGGCTTTTTCTTCTGACTATCGCTTAATGGTGTGTCTTTGGTATATTTACCGCCCAGCAATCCAGAAGCCAGTGGGAAATAAGGAATAAAGGAGATTTTATTTTCCAGCAGATAAGGGAAAAATTCCTGCTCTACTTCACGTTCCAGTAGATTGTAATTGGATTGCAGTACATCTACGTCGCCATGTCGGTTCGCTTCTTGGAGCTGTTCCAGTGAGAAGTTGGATACACCGATCGCGCGGATCTTGCCTTCATCTTTAAGTTTCTTCAGTTCACCAACCGCTTCATCCTTGGGGGTATCCTTATCCGGGAAATGGATATAGTACAGATCAATATAATCCGTCTGCAGCCGTTTGAGGCTATCTTCTACCGATTGCCGCAGGAAAGCTGGCGAATTATCGAATACTGTTTTTTCTCCCTGAATACGATGAGCACCTTTGGTAGCAATAACGACATTTTCGCGCTGACCAGTCTCTTGCAATACTTCGCCGATCAGTTCTTCCGATCGTTCCGGTCCATAAATATAGGCAGTATCCAGAAAGTCGATACCAAGCTCTAATGCACGTCTTACAATATCTTTGCCTTCCTCATCTTTCAGGTTCGGAAACAGATTATGTCCTCCGACTTTGTTGGTACCGAGTCCAATTGGAGTTACCATTAGTTCGGTTGTACCGATTCGTGTCTGCTGTCTCATTTGTTGATCTGCTCCTTTCGTCATTAGAGGCTTACTTCTCTCTTGATCATGATCTGCTGCAGCGATGCCTATGTATGACGATCGCCTGATTTTACAAGCGGCAATAACCATATGTCATTTACGAGAAGCATATCCTTTGTATACCCTTCTCACTTTTTATCTAATCTTTACTATATAGAAGAAAAAAGACTCTGCAGCGTATGCAGAATCTTTTTCTTCTCTTATTATTTATGCTGAGTATGGAGATACATTCTATTATTTAATAGCAGCCTCTGGTGCTGCTTTTACACGCTTTTTGCCAAAGCTGCGAATTTTCTCTTCTACCTGTTCCAGTGTAAGACCACGGGTTTCCGGCAAGAATTTGGCAGCAAAAGCAATAGCCAGAATTCCCAGCACTACGAAAATGTAGAACGTAGCGGACAAACCGAATGCTCCGGATAACACCGGGAATAGCAGTCCTACAGCAAAGTTAACCATCCAGCTGCAGAATACACTTACTCCCATACCGAATCCGCGTAATTTGAGCGGGAATACTTCGGATAGCATCAGCCAGGTAACAGGTGATACCGCACCCTGCTGGAATGCCAAGAATGTCACGGTCAATCCCAAAATCACATAAGGCAGAGCAGCCGTACCTATTAACATATTCGAGAGAATTGCGATCAGCAGCAGCGCACTGGTCGTACCGGCAAGACCGGTGATCAGCATCGGACGACGTCCTACTTTACCTACTACCCACATGCCGAAGAAAGTAGCTGCTACAGAAATTACACCATTCGCGATATTACCAATCAATGCAGCATTGGTACCAAAGCCAGACTGCTTGAGAATCTCGGTACCATAGTACATAATCGAGTTCACTCCGGTAATCTGTTGAACGACACCGATACCAATACCGATCAGTACAATACGGCGAATCCACGGAATCGCCATGTCTTTAAAGCCGGCTCTTTCCGTTTCTTCTTCCACTTCTGTATTAGCTGTAATCTCTTTGATCTCACGAATCGCTTGTTTCTCGCTGCGCATTCTTTTGAGAATACGAAATGCGCGTTTATTTTCATCCTGGGTGACGAGCCAGCGAGGACTTTCTGGTACACGGAACATACCGATAAACAGGAAGATCGCAGGAATAGAAGCAATAGACAGCATATAACGCCAGATATGGGTATTATCACCCATCGTGGTACCCAGAATAGCGTTAAAAATAAAAGCAAGCAGCTGACCGCTGACAATCATCAGCTCGTTACGCGTAACAATACCGCCGCGCTGATTGGCTGGTGAGATCTCGGCCAAATAAGAAGGCACGGTAACCGAAGCGCCGCCGACAGCAAGTCCCAGAATAAAGCGACAAGCGACCATTACAGGTACACTCGGGGATAATGCTGCTCCAATAGTAGCAAAGAAAAACAGTACGGCCAGATATTTAATACTGCGGCGACGTCCAATCGCATCGGACAGTCGTCCACCCAGTACAGCACCAAAAGCTGCACCAAGCAGCAATGAGCTGGTAACCAGTCCCTGTGTAAAAGAAGTCAGATTAAGCTGGTCCGGTGCAGACATAAACGGCAGCGCGCCATTGATCACTCCGGTATCATAACCAAACAATAATCCACCCAATGTGGAAATAAGAACGATCTTGCGAAGGAATGCCTTTTGACTTGCGGCATCGTTATTCCCTTGTTGCATAGTACCCCACTCCTTTTTATTTCCCGTACGCTATGTAGAAGGAGTCTGGCTGTGCGGCTGCAAAATATAATGCTGTTGTAGGCCGATACGATCCGTTCATGAACAAGCTGTTCTTTTGCAACTGGTCCATGACTCTTCTGTTCTGTACGCCGGATGATGATCCGTTTCTGTATAATTATGTTGTACTTCCGTAAATTCAATATACCCATCCTTTTTAAAGTTTAATCTTCCTTGCTGTCTTGCTTGGATACGTAATTATGTGTATATATAGCAAAAAGCCAGTCGCGTCCAAGGTTAGACGGCAACTGGCCTCATATTTATTATTTTTCTTTTGTGATCTCGATCAGCCGATAAATAATAGCAAAACATCAAACTGAATTACACTCTAAATCGTCCCATGACGATAGTATTATAATAATTTCCGTCTGCCAGCAGACGATCGCGTTTCAATACGCCTTCAATTTCAAATCCGGCCTTTTTGTATAATTCAATCGCATTCACGTTGGTTTCCAATACATTCAGCGTCATCTTCTGGATACCTGTTGCATCGGACCAGGAAATGGATTGTTCGAGCAGATGCTTGCCGATACCATGTCCCCAGTAATCTCGCAGTACACCTACACCGAACTCAACCTTATGTGCCAGTCGACTTAATGGACTACCTTCACATCTGGAGAATCCTACAATTTGATTGGCTGTCTCTGCTACCAAAAACAGATTGGTCTCCTTCTCGGAGTCGTTGCGAATCAATTGTTCAAATGCTTCTGGTTCGAGAAAAGCCTCTCCTCTTCTGCGATCCAGATTTTCGGTTTCTCCATCGATCTGAAGTCGTACTTCTGACATTGTAGCGGCATCTTCAGGTTTTGCAGAGCGAATAATATAGTCCAGTCCTTTGATATGATAAGCACGTTCTTCAATGATCATTATGTACTCCTCCTCGTATAATATACTTTTATTTACATTATACCTGTTTTCTATAGTTTAACGAAATATAGATGCTCTTTTGCTATCTTACTGATTATTTACATCTGTCTGTTTACTTTGTCTGCAATCGTGGGTAGAGTATTATAGGAATTGATTGCAACTACACGCTATGCCAGCAAGCCATCCTCCCCTCCCTCCGTAAGTCTTATGAACTTGATCTTTACAGAAAGGAATGAATAAATGAAACTCCTCATCATACTAATTCTGCTAATAATATGCATCAGTGTCATTGGAATTGATATCAATCTGCGTCGCAAACTAAAAAAAGACGATGAAATTTTGCATAAACTTGACTTATTGATTCAAAAAAAGGAACAGTAATACATAATTTCTTTGCAGAATTTATCCATACTTCGATGTAAAGAAATATAATTTTAAAATTTTAAGTTTCTTCTTACACCCGTATTGGTATCGCTTACATTATATCATTTATACAATTTCATTTTTGCATTGTTTTTAGGGTTTCGCTATAATGAAGACCGCTACTGCCCCTAACAGGTGCATTGCAATGTATTTGTACGCTAGATCGACTTGATATTGTAGAACTTTTGAGAATGAATCAGATCAATAACACACACTGGAATTTTGTGATTTTTAAAGACTGTTTAACTAACTCGCAAATTAAAATACCCTCTGCGAGCACATCAAAGATGGGAGTTGTTAATGAATTTATGAAAAAAGCATCAAGTGTATTTTATATATCAGCAGCTATTCTGCTGATGCTGGTTGTGATAGGAGTGATCGCTCCCAAAGCATTTGAGACTGCTACCGGTAATACCGAATCCTTTATCACGGATACCTTTGGCTGGTATTACCTGATTATTGTGACGGCCTTCGTCGCTATCTGTATTTATCTGCTGGTTAGCCCAGCAGGTAAAATCAAGCTGGGCAAGCCGGATGATCAACCGGAATTTTCCCGGCCAACCTGGGTCGCTATGCTGTTCAGTGCCGGGGTGGGAATCGGACTGGTATTCTATGGAACCGCCGAGCCAATCAGTCACTTTGCTCTCAGTTCACCCACCGGAGAGACCGGAAGTGATCAGGCTGTACGTGATGCCATGCAGTATACTTTTTTCCACTGGGGTATTCACGCCTGGGCAGTTTATGGTCTGGTTGGTTTGTGCCTTGCCTACTTTATGTTCCGACGCGGTGAGACCGGACTGATCAGCTCCACATTGAAGCCCGTTATTGGTCGTCATGCATCAGGCCCTCTTGGCAAAGCTATTGATGTAATTGCTGTACTTGCTACCGTTATGGGAGTCGCTACTTCTCTTGGTTTTGGCGCTGTGCAGATTAATGGCGGATTATCCTATCTGTTCGGTATTCCCTCGAATATGGTTAGTCAATTCATTATCATTCTGGCGGTTACCGTACTGTTTATGATTTCAGCATTAAGCGGACTGGATAAAGGAATCAAAATTCTCAGCAATGCCAATATGCTGCTCGCCGCTGTTGTATTTTTGATTGTATTTATATTCGGACCTACGTTATTTACATTGAATCTATTCACCGATACACTGGGCAAATATTTGCAAAACTTTGTGAACATGAGTTTCCGTCTGGCTCCATTAAATTCGGATAATCGTCATTGGATCAACGTATGGACTATCTTTTACTGGGCCTGGTGGATTGCCTGGTCTCCATTTGTAGGGATATTTATTGCCCGCGTATCCAAAGGACGTACGATTCGTGAATTTGTTACTTATGTACTGCTGGCACCATCGCTGATCAGCTTCCTCTGGTTCTCTGTATTTGGCGGTTCTGCTATCTCGATCGAGCGCAGCGGCACCAAGATTATCTCAGCACTGGCTACTCAGGAATCCTTGTTTGGAATGCTCTCAACGTTTCCCTGGGGTACAGCGATTTCGGTTGTAGCAATCGGCCTGATTGCCATTTTCTTTATTACCTCAGCCGATTCAGGTACATTTGTACTTGCTATGATGACAACCAACGGTGATCAGAACCCGAATAATACTTTGAAAATAGTATGGGGGTTGCTGCTTACAGCTATTGCGTTGGTGTTACTGTATTCCGGTGGTCTGCAGGCTCTTCAAAATACGATGATTATTGCTGCCCTTCCCTTCTCTGTGGTCATTATACTAATGGCTGTGAGCCTGTTAAAAGTATTGAATGCTGATGCTAGAGAGCTATCTCGTACCAAACGTACACAGCCTCCTGCTCAAGAGAAAAAACATGAAAACTAATCGATATGACCTCCATTCCATTTTAATCGTTTGAAGCTAAAAAGGTACCCTTAGAGGGTACCTTTTTTGTTGTATTTCTTTTGGCAGTATGCTGTTTAGGTTTTTTTTTCATATACCAAATTCAAGCCAGCACAAAGAAAAAGCCTTGCCACATTGGCTAGGCTTTTTCTGTAAATATACTTAATTGTAGGTATTAACCTTCAATCAGCAGGGTTTCCGGATCTTCCAGCAATTCTTTTACTTTGACCAGGAAGCTTACTGCTTCGCTACCATCGATAATACGATGATCGTAGGAAAGGGCGATATACATCATCGGACGGTTTTCCATACGTTCTGCATCGATTGCCACTGGACGCAGCTGGATTTTGTGCATGCCCAGGATACCTACCTGTGGAGCATTCAGGATTGGTGTCGACAGCAGGGAACCAAATACGCCGCCATTCGTGATAGTGAATGTACCGCCCTGCAGTTCAGCCAGGGACAGTGTATTGCTGCGTGCTTTGGATGCCAGGCTGGCAATTTCTTTCTCGATACCGGCAAAGCCCAGACGATCGGCATCGCGTACTACCGGTACAACCAGACCTTCTTTGGCAGATACGGCAATACCGATATCATAGTAATGCTTCATGATAACATCGTCGCCATCAATCTCCGCATTGACCATTGGATACGTTTTGAGAGCACCTACAACCGCTTTGGTAAAGAAGGACATAAAGCCGAGTCCTACATCATGCTTCTCTTTGAATTTGTCTTTGCGACGTTTGCGTACATCCAGAATCGCTGTCATATCCACTTCGTTGAAAGTGGTCAGCATCGCTGCATTGTGCTGTGCTTCTACCAGACGATTGGCGATTGTACGACGGCGACGGGACATAGGTACACGATCAGCCGGTTTTAACGGATTGCTTTCTGGAGCAGATTTGGCTGCTGGCGCAGAAGAGCCTCCTGTTTTGGTCGGTGCAGCACCCAGGTTGGTTGGCTTGTCTTCATGCTTGCGCACGTCGTCATGCTTCACGCGACCCATAGGATCATTGCCCTGTACACTATTCAGATCAATCCCACGCTCACGAGCCAGTTTGCGTGCAGCCGGTGTAGCGATTGTATCGCCATTATCAGGCTTGCTTGCTGCTACCGCAGCTGCCAGGTCCGTTTTGGATTCACGAGCCTGTTCATTCGCTTGTGCAGGCTGGGATGAAGGAGCAGTCTCTTGAGCAGGTGGCGCTTCTGGAGTTGCCTCTACGCTTGGCTGTACTTTGGCACCGCCTCCTGCACTGATCACACCAACTGATTCGCCGACCTGAACGGTCTCGCCTTCCTGTTTGGTAATGGATTCGATGACTCCATCCTCTTCAGCGCTGATTTCCAGATTGACCTTATCGGTTTCCAGTTCCAGCAGAACATCACCCTGACTAACAGTATCTCCTTCTTTGACTACCCATTTCGATACGGTTCCTTCAGTAATAGACTCGCCCATTTCAGGTACTTTAATTTCGCTCACAGCTGGTTACCTCCCCAGGGATATGTTTTTCAACGAATTTGGTTTGAGTGCTGATGTTAGTATGCGCTGTTGTTCGATAGCGTGAACATGCTGATAACCACTTGCCGGGCTGGAACGTTCCGGACGACCGATATAACTCACGTGGCTGCCAGCAGGCGCCACTTCACGGAGTCTGGAATCCATATATGTCCAGTAACCCATATTTTTCGGCTCTTCCTGTACCCAGATGACTTCCTGCAGGTTGGTAAAACCGGATAGGATTTTGGAAATTTCTTCTTTCGGGAATGGATAGAGCTGCTCGACACGGATAATATGCAGCCAGGAGAAGTCGGTATCCTTCTCTTTGTCCAGTGCTTCTTCCAGGTCAACTGCTACTTTACCCGTACACAGAATAACACGCTCTACTGCTTCTTTTTTGTCACCCAGACCCTGCTGTTCAACGACCAGTTTGAAGCTTCCTTCGCTCAGCTCTGTCGCTGCAGAAGCTACACGAGGGTTACGAATCAGACTCTTCGGCGCCATCACAACGAGCGGACGAGCTTCTTCGGTCTCAGTGCTGAGTGCCTGACGACGCAATAGATGGAAATACTGCGAAGCGGATGTCAGATTGGCTACAGTGAAGTTATTTTCGCCTGCCAGCTGCAGGAAACGCTCCGGACGTGCACTGGAGTGTTCTGGTCCCATACCTTCATAACCATGCGGCAGCAGCATCATCAGACTGGACTTTTGTGTCCATTTGCTGCGTCCGGCAGAGATAAACTGGTCGATCAGTACCTGTCCGGCATTCACAAAGTCACCGTATTGGGCTTCCCAGATTACCAGTGTCTCCGGTGCATGTACATTGTAACCATATTCGAAGCCGATTACAGCTGCTTCGGATAATGGACTGTTATGCACAGCAAAGGATGCTTTGGCTTCCGGCAGGCGATGCAGCGGACAGAACTCTTCACCGGTCTTGGCATCATGCAGCACCAGGTTACGATGAGCAAAAGTCGCACGTTCCGCATCCTGTCCGGTAATCCGGATTGGCTTGCCTTCCGCAAGAATGGTAGCGAACGCCAATGTCTCGGCATGACCCCAGTCCACTTTGCCATCCGGAGCAAGTGCATTGGTACGACGCTCCAGAATACGCTGCAGCTTCGGATACACGCTAAAGTTCTCCGGCCATGTCAGCAGGCCCTGATTGATCTTCATGAGCAGATCAGCTGGTACCGCTGTCTGGGTAGACGCTTTGGCAGCACCTTCGCCAGCAGGATTCATTGGACCAAATGCTTGCTGACTGTCATCGTTTTTCACTTCTTCATAGATAGCTTTCAGGCTATCCTGTACTTCATTTTTATATTTTTCATACTGTTGACTGTCTGCTACTCCGCGCTCTGCCAGCTTTTTGCCGTAGAGGGATGCGACACGCGTATGATTTTTGACTTTGCCATACATCAGCGGTTGAGTCGTTTCCGGGTCATCCGCTTCATTATGTCCGTATCTGCGATAACCGATCAGATCAATCAGGAAATCCTTTTTGAACAGATTACGATATTGCATCGCCATTTCTGCTGCACGCAGACAAGCTTCCGGATCATCCGCATTCACATGCACTACCGGGATCTCATAGCCTTTGGCTAGGTCACTCGCATAATGTGTGGAGCGGGAGTCTTTGCTGTCTGTGGTGAAGCCCAGACGGTTATTGACAATAATATGGATTGTGCCGCCATTCTGGAAGCCAGGCAGCTGGTTGAAGTTTAGCGTCTCCGCTACAATACCTTCACCGGCAAATGCAGCATCGCCGTGCATAATGATCGCTGCCGCCTTATCCTTGTCTTGACGCGGGTATCCTTTTTCACTGCGGTCATCCTGTGCTGCACGTGTGAAGCCTTCAACTACAGGATTGACATATTCCAGGTGACTCGGGTTATTCGCCAGCGTCAGGCGAGTCTCAAAGCTCTGCCCTTCCTCGGTCATCGAATAACGAGCACCCAGATGGTATTTAACGTCGCCGGTCCAGCCAAAGTTAATGCCCATGGAACCTTCCGACGGCATCATATCTTTATTCGGTGAATGCTGGAACTCGGAGAAAATTTTGCCATAAGGCTTGTTCAGTACGTGTGCCAGTACATTCAGACGGCCACGGTGAGCCATACCCATCAGTACGTGCCTTGCACCGCCGCGTGCAGCAATGCGTATAATCGTATCCAGCATTGGTACGAGTGCATCGTTACCTTCGATTGAGAAACGTTTCTGTCCTACGAATGTCTTGTGCAGGAACTCCTCGAACTGTTCTACTTCTACGAGGCGATGGAGCAATTCCAGTTTCTCTTCATCACTCAGTGCCTGGGAAGAAGAGTTGGTCTCTACCTGGCGATTCAGCCAGTTGCGCTCTTTCTCGTCATGTACATGGGAGAATTCGTAAGCGATTGGACCCGTATACTTTTTACGCAGGATCTGAATGGCTTCCCATCCATCACGAGCTTCTTCCGGTGCATTTTCCCAGATGAGAGATGCAGGAAGCTGAGCCAGATCACGTTGTCCTAATCCATACTCCTGCGGATCAAGCAGACGTACATCTGACGGAGTACTCAGTCCAAGCGGGTCGATATCTGCTGCCAAATGTCCGTATGTACGGATATTCCAAACTAATCGTTCCGCTGCAACCGCTTTCTTTAGTAAATTAGTGTCTACTTTGCCCGGGGTACTAGTACCATTGTCTGCTGCCTGGCCAGAAGCTGCGGCAGGCGCTACAGGTTCCCCGTGTTGTTCGAATAATGCGCGGTATCCCTCATCAACCGAATTAGGATCTTGTTTGTACTTTTCATACTGCTCCTGTACGTACCCCAGATTGGGCCCGTAATAGGATTGCCATAATGATGGTCTGTTCGATTCGTCGATTGTCATCGAGGATTCCCTCCGTCTTGAATTTTTTGTGAATATTTTTGTGACGGAATTGCAACACTTTCAATTATACCTCTATCTGATTAATCACAAAATAGTCTAAAATGGGACTATCAGGGAGGATAAGCGATGCTGAGTTAAGAAAACGTTTTCTTTGTCATGTGTAAAGAATAATTCAGGTTTTTTAGCCTGATTAAAGCCGAATATGACTACTAATCAAAAAAATGCGATTTTAGCAAATCGTCTAGCAAGAGTTTGTCCATGACATTGAGCATCATTTGAAGTAATACTTAGCTGTTCATGCCCCCTTATTCGAACTGTGATCCGCTTTACAATTCCCATTCTACAATAGTCAGGTATAGATTTCCAATTTTAATTTTTATCTATTTTGTCCAAATCTAACCAGCCAAACGATCCGATGATTATTTACAATATTGTATTGCTTTTGACTGTTTTGTGTCAGGTACGAAGAATTTGTGTCTTTTGCTTGTTGGAACTGTCATAAATACAAAAATCGTGTTCCTTTTGCAGCCAGGTTTACAATGAAGAAAATATCATTCAAAATGATCAATCTATAGTAGTTATGAATTGATCTAAAGGAGAATAACTATGACGAATGATTGTCAGTACATATTGGATTATCTAGATTGTGAATATGAATTATTTGAAAATACCAACGATGGAGCATTTATTGTGGAAGCCTATGAACGGATGAGTAAACAGGGTAAGCAGGACGGATTTATTCCTCTTATTATTGTAGTCAGTAATGTTCTGGCAGAAATGATTGAATATGTTCTCGAAGAAATCGAAGATGAGCCTTCACCTGATCGTATCCATTATTTTCGTCAACAGGTAATCAAGGATGCTATGCAGATCCATGTTCCTCAATTACTTGAACAGCGCTGGAAAGACAGCATTGCAGACGAAGATGAGTTTGATGATGAATATTCTGATTTATATGGAGATTTCATTCCTGCAGTAGCAGAGCATGAGCTGTATAGTTATCTGAATGGAACAGTACCGTATTCCGAGATTATTATCGCGCGTATTCCGACTATGGCAGCCTGGGAGCTGGCGGCCTGGGTACCTATGGGAGGATTTAATGATTGTCCACCTCCTGAAGAACAGGTAGCGGTGTTCAAATACTGGTATGACCATTATGGAGCTATACCTGCTATTGTTTCTCATGATACCTGGGAATTGAAGCTGACTCGTCCACCTGCAGATAACCACGTGGCTGAATTGCTGGCAAGAGAACATTTTGCCTTTTGCAGCGATCGTGTCTATCAGGCAGAGGAGTCTACAGCTACTATCCGCAGTCTAGCAAGTCATTTGAAGCATTCAACAACCTGGTATTTTTGGTGGGATTAATAAATGTCGTTTCTGCACGATACACTCGCTTAGCTGGATACAACAGAGAGTGATCCAGCTAAGCAATTATCATGTACACTACAAGCAAATTAATATGTTCAGACCTGCTGCTGTACTCTGCGCTCTTTTAGCAGCATATCCACATGCGGGATACCGTCTTCCAAATAAGAATCGGAGATCGGCTTAAATCCATATGCACCGTAAAAGCGGCATAGATACTCCTGCGCCTGGATTTTAATTTCCATTTCATGCAGTTCCTGCTGGATAAAGTCTACGGCACGTGTGAACAGCTCACCGGCATACCCTTTACCCCGGTGAATAGAAGGCACGATGACCCGGCCAATCGAAGCCTGCGCATAGGCTATTCCTGGCGGCAGCAGACGTGCATAGGCTGCAATCTGCTCATTCTCCAACTTGAACAGATGGTAGCAGTCTACATCCCTGCCATCCACTTCAGGATAAGGACAATTTTGTTCGACCACAAAAATATCGGTACGCTCTTTTAGAATCTGATATAACTCTTTTGTATTCAGCTCATTAAAATGCTTGATATGCCAGGTCATGATTCCTTCTCCTTTAGGACTTCTGTATTTGGATTTTGTAATAATTTTAATATTATAAATTGAAAACCGATTTTGTTTAATAGCTCATCAGAATTTTGTACAAATGAACCGGATCAATCCACTTCATTCAGCCTCAGAACCAGACCAATAAAGCTGCAGGATCAGCAGGGCAGCATTGTACTCGCAGCAGTATACTTATCCTTTTTCACGGAAAATAAATCAAAACCCAAAGAGCATCGCTGCAGGAAACAATAGCAGCGATGCTCTTTTATATTTTTATATTCTATTTTGTAGAATGACTTAGCCCATGATAACTTTCACTTCATGCTTTTTGCCATCCTGGAAGTCCGGCAGAATATTGCCTTCAATTTCTTTGCCATCTACTGTAATTGATTTCACGCCACGGGATACACCTGCTGCATTGTCTACATGAATCAGATAGGTTGCCCCGCGGAAATTACGACGATAGCTGAATTCCGGCCATTCGGACGGAATGCTCGGATCGACCAGCAGACCTTCGTGTTCTGCGCGAACACCCAGAATCCAGTTGGTCGCCATACGCTGCAGCCATTGGGAAGAACCGGTATACCAGGTCCAGCCGCCGCGGCCGTAATTTGGCGAGATCGGACCATCGGAGTTACCTGGTGTTACATAAGGCTCGCCTACATAACCATTTGGATCGTCCGAACGGTTAGGTGGGCAGATTTTGCTATAGGCTTCGTATGCTTTCTCGGGTTGACCAGCCAGTGTATAGGCCCATACCGCCCATGTAGCGGCATGAGTATAGACACCGCCATTCTCGCGCAAACCCGGTGCATAGCGGGTAATGTAGCCGATATCACGGCGTACTTTGGTATAAGCCGGATACAGCAGCAAGGAGCCGTAATCGCGCAGCAGATGCTTGCTGACACTAGCCATCGCCTGCTGACCGCGTTCTTCATCGGCTACTCCGGAAATAACTGCCCAGATTTGCGGATTCAGGAAAATCTGTCCCTCTTCATTTTCCTTGGAGCCTACTTTGAGACCATCATCAGTTGTCGCCTGTAGATACCATTCGCCATCCCAGCCATATTCATTCAAAGTCTGCTTGAGGCTGCCCTGTACTTCGATCATTTTGTCAGCAAAAGCCTGGTCTCCGCGGCGCTGTGCCACCGGTGCAAAGCTGCCAAGGATCATATACAGGAACTCACCTACCCAGAAGCTCTCGCCTTTCCAGTCGTAACCGATTGCGCTCAGGCCATCATTCCAGTCATGCTCGCCCATCAATGGTACGCCGCGTGGACTGAAACGCAGGAACGATTTCTCGATAGCACGCTTGCAGTGCTCGTATACGGTCGCTTCTCCGCCATCGAGGAATGGAGTGATTTCGTCCAGAATCTGATAATCCTGGGTTTCTTTCAGGTAAGAATCCATGATGAACGGAAGCCATAACAGGTCATCGGAACAACGAGTACGTGGTCCGCCTCCACGGATTGTGAACCACCAGTGCAGCACATCGCCTTCCTGAAACTGCTGGGAAGCATGCATCAGAATCTGTTTGCGCATTAGTTCCGGTTTGTTGGTCAGGAAAATCTGGGAATCCTGCAGCTGATCGCGGAAGCCATAGCCTGCGCTGACTTGGTAGTAAGCTGTTTTGCCCCATAGACGACAGGAAATCGACTGATACTTGAGCCATACATTGGTCATGATATTCATCGCCGGATCTGGTGTCTGAATCTCCTCGGTATCGATCAGTTCGCTCCAGAATTCGTGTACACGTGCCAGGGTACGTTCGGCAGCTTCTACACTTGTATATTCGCGAATCAATGCTGCGGCGTCTTCCTTCTCGTGTTCCGCAGCTCCAATCGTGAATACTACTGTATGGGAAGCTCCCGGCTCCAGTTTGACAGCAACACGCAGAGAAGCTGCAGCATCTCCAAAACGTCCGGTATGCCCTGCCAACTCCTGATCCTGCATAGCCTGCGGACGTGCTTCTTCACCGTACATGCCGATAAAAGATTCCTTATCCGCGTCGTAGGAAGATGGCTGCTCACTGGCAGCGTGGAAAGCAGTATACGGCCAGCTCACATTATTGCTGCGTCCTTTTTCATCGGGGAATCCCCATAAGTATTTTTCCAGTTGAATAGCATTAAGGTCTTCACGATATTCCGAATTCATAAAGATTTTGTGGAATTCGCGATGCTCATCCGGTGCAAATCCCGGTGCCCATTCAAAATAAGTAGTCGCATCCAGTTCACGCGTCTGTCCGCTGTTATTGGTAATTTTTAACTGCATAATTTCCAGTGGAGCATCCGGTGCTACGAATACGGTCAATTCGCTGCGAATTCCATCTACCTGCTGGGTGAATACACTATATCCAATACCATGACGTACTTCATAATGTTCAAATTCAGCCATCACCGGTTTCCATGCCGCCGACCAGAACTTGCCGGAACTGCGGTCACGCAGATAAATGAATTTGCCCCATGAATCCTTGATCACATCCTGGAAAAGTCGTGTAATCCGGTTCTGACCGGCATTGCCCCGCCAGGAAGCCCCGCCACCTGCCTGGGATACCATAAAGGAATAATCGCCATTACTTATAATGTTACTCCATGGACGAGGTGTACGCGGGTTCGTGATCACATACTCCCGACCATTTTCAGTGAAATATCCGTATTCATTTTGGAAAAGCTGATTTTGCTGCGTTGTGGATTGATTGTGTACAGTAGACATGATGAATCCCTCCGTAGTGTAATCGTATTTGTCTCTAAGGTTCTGCCCGGTGATCCTCACCCCTATGCAAAATGGAATAACCGGGCAGCATCTGCAACTTACACCTTACTGCCATGCAGAAGTAATAACGAACTAACATCTGCAGAGCAGCAAGTTGGTTTTATTTCATACCAGAAATCGTATAACCTTCAATAATATGACGCTGTGCAAAAATAAAGATAATCAGAATCGGAATAACCATAAAGGATGCTCCGGCCATTTGAATTGCAAAGTCTCCGCCATATTGACCTTTCAGCAAGGACAGACCAACCGACAAGGTATACAGACTCTCGTCATTGGCTACAATCAGTGGCCACAGGAAGCTGTTCCAGCCGCCGATAAAGGTCAGAATACCCTGTACCGCAAAGATCGGCTTGGCAATTGGAATGACGAGTTGGAAGAAAGTACGAATCTCTCCCGCTCCATCCAGACGTGAAGCTTCAATCAGATCATTCGGGATCGAAGTCATAAACTGACGGAACAGGAAAATACCAAAGGCATTGACCATACCCGGCAGTACAATCCCTGCCATCGTATTAGTCAGATGCATTTCATTCAGGATCAGGTAAACCGGAATCATGGTTACCTGGGAAGGAATCATCATGGTTCCCAGTACCAGATAGTACAGCACATTTTTACCGGGGAAATTGAATTTGGCAAAGGCATAACCTGCTGCTGCATTCAAAAATAATCCGATAAAAGAGAAAAATACGATAACCAGTGTATTTTTCAGATACTGCAGAAAGTTCATCTCGGTAAACAGACGGGTAAAGTTATGCATCGTCGGTTCCTGCGGCCAGAAAGAAGGCGTTAGTGATGTAACCTCACTCTCCGGTTTGAAGGACGACAGAATCATCCATATGAATGGTATACACATCGCTACTGCACCAATAACCAATAGTGCGATAACGATCGTTTTGTAAATGGGTCTCACTTGAATATCCATTGCGGAACCTCCTTTCACAGTTCAATCCGGCGTCAGCTCAGGCTGTACGGATCATTAATACTCTACATCGCTGTCTTTTTTGCGTACTTTGAATTGAATAATCGTTACAACAATGATGATCGCGAACAATACAATCGAACCTGCTGCTGCATAACCGAAGTCACTGCGCTGGAAGCCTGTATTGTAAATAAACAAGGCCATGGATGTTGTTCCATTCAATGGATCGCCCTTGGTCATAACGAGCGGTTCCTCGAAGAACTGAATCCAGCCAATCAGGGTCGTGATCGAGACGAAGAAAGTCGCAAATCCAAGCAGCGGTATCGTAATTTTGGTCAGCTGCTGCCAGCGGCTGGCTCCGTCAATCTGTGCTGCTTCATAATACGTACGCGGAATTCCCTGCAATGCAGCCAGGAAGATGATCATATTCAGACCGATTGCTTTCCATACTGCCATAATAATCAGGGAAAACTTGGCAATCGTCGGACCCTGTAACCAGCGGACCGGATCAAATCCGAAAAATCCCAGCATCTGATTGATCAGACCGTATTGGGAATTGTACAGATATCCCCAGATAACCGCTACAGCGACGATATTCGTAATAGAAGGCATGTAGTAAATAACACGGAACGTTTTGAACAGCCAGCTGGTACCCTGGTTAATCAGGATGGCAATCGCCATCGACAGGAGGACAACCAGAGGTACACCGACCACAACATAGATCAGCGTGTTAAACATTGACTTGCGGAACACCGCATCGCCAAATAGCTGAACAAAGTTATCTGCACCGTTAAACTTGATATTGGACCAGTTAGCCAGTCCGGCCAAGTCCATATTCGTAAAACTGATAAATACGGCGACCAGAATCGGGATAAATGAAAAGATAAATAGAATAATTAGTGTTGGCGCAATAAACAGATAGGGGTATCTGTGCTTGGCCAACGATTGCCAAGCCTTCTGCATCTCTGTTCCCTCCTTTACGGAAGCATTTTTACTACTTCATCATTAGTCTTTTAACAATTCATTTGCTTGTGTAGTCAGTTCTTCCATTTGTTTCTGCACATCGGCACCACCGATATTGATCTGCTGCAGCGAATCTTTGATCAGACTACCGATTGCTTCCCAGGACTTGACGAATGGTGAAGTACGGGATGTTTCCATTTGCTCACGGAATGTTTTGATCTGTTCGTTGCTGCTGAATGCTTTGTCTTCCCATGCTTTCAGTGTAGAAGGCAGATCTTTGGACAATTCATAGTATTTCACCTGGTTGGCAGGATCACTCATAAAGGAAATGAATTTCACAGCATCATCTTTATTTACGGCACTGCTGAATACGCTCCAGTTGGAACCGCCGAGTACGGAAGCACTTTTGCCGCCTTCTTCTTTGGCAGGGATCAGTGCAGTCGACCATTTACCATCAATCTGCGGTGCCGTCTCGTGAATCTGGTTAATCGACCATGGACCACTAAAGAACATAGGAACCATGCCCTGACCAAAAGCAGGAAGCAGCTGCATATCACTCTGTGTCGGTGCCAGTCCTTCTTTGTAGAAGCTGGTCAAATAGTTAACGGCTTCTATATAAGGAGGCTGATTGAATTGCGCCTGATTATTGCTGATGACTTCACTGCCATTTTCCCAGGCAAATGGAAGCGTAAACGCTGCATCCTGGTTATCCAGCAGAATACCGTAATTACCATTGCCACGTGCAGCCAGTTTGGTCGCAGCGTCTTTCAATTCTGCCCATGTTTTCGGCGGTTCATTATAACCGACTTCCTTGAGCAGGTCGGTACGATAATAGAGCACGCGTGTCTCCATATACCATGGCACGCTGATCATCTGGTCGTTGAATTTCATCGTTTCTCTTGCACCTTCGAAGAAATTCTCGGGCTTGAGATTCGGATACTGCTCCACATATGGAGTCAGATCCATCAGTGCGCCTGCATTGGCGAACTCCGGAATCCAGGTCATCCCCATCTGGATAACATCCGGACCGCTTTTGGAAGCGACCGCAGTCAGCAATTTATCATGCGCAGATCCCCATGGAATCTGCTGAACCTGTACATCAATTTCCGGATTTGCTTTTTCAAATGCCGCAACCATATCCGGCAAAGATCCGCCTTCGCCGCCCATGCCCCATATTTTCAAAATCCGTTTTCCATCCGCTGTGGTCGCTTTATCTTGACCACTACATCCAGCCAGTACAATCGAGAATACAAGCATACATGCGATCATGGATTTCCATAGTTTAGCCATTTGGCACCTCTTTAGTTTTGTTTGTATAAAAGAGAAGCAAAGACAAGTCCGGATAACGGATAAGGGACAACGAACAGCGTCTTTGCACGGTAAACCGGTTCATGGTTACGTATTGATTGTAAGTAGATACATAGAACAACCGCTTTTGAATTTAGCTGCCGCTTTGCAAGGTAGAGTTGGCCTGCTCATTCAATTGATCCAGCTGCGTCTGGATATCGGTTCCGCCAACAACGATCTGATCAAAAGCATCACTGATCTGCTTGGCTACTGTCTCCCACTCTTTTACAGATGGAATGGAACGGGAAGTATCCATTTGAGTACGGAAAGTCTGAATATTAGGATTATCTTGGAATACTTTGTTTTCCCATGCTTTGGTAGTGGACGGGAGATCCTGTGTCAGTTCATACCATTTCACCTGTACATCCGGCTCATTCAGATAAGAGATAAATTTGACAGCATCTTCTGTGTTTTTGGCACTGCTGAATACGGACATATTCGATCCGCCGAGTACCGACATGCTTTCTCCGCCTTCTTCTTTGGCAGGAATAACAGCTGTGCCCCACTGATCGCTTTTCAGTTCAGGCAGTTCGGTTTTTACCTGGTTGACAGACCAAGGACCACTAATAAACATCGGCAGAATTCCTTCACCAAAAGAAGGAATCAGCTGCATATCGCTCTGCGTTGGAGCAATACCTTCTTTGAAGAAGCTGCTTAGATACTGAATCGTTTCTACATAAGGTGGCTGATTAAGCAGTGCCTGGTTATTGCTGTCGATCACTTCGCTGCCGTTTTCCCATGCAAATGGCAGTGTGAACAGTTGGTCTTTACTGTCCAGCAAAATACCGTAATTGCCTTTGCCGCGTGCAGTCAGCTTGGTTGCCGCATCCTTGAGCTCTGCCCAGGTTTTGGGTGCTTCGTTGTAGCCAACCTGTTTGAGTAAATCTTTGCGGTAGAACAATACGCGGGTATCGATGTACCACGGTACGCCGACCAGTTTGTCATTGTAAGTCATTTTGGTGCGGGAACCTTTAAAGTAGTTATCCGCTTTCAGATTCGGATACTTTTCTGTGTAGGAGGACAGATCTTGCAGCGCCCCGGCTTCCGCAAATTCCGGAATCCAGCTCATCCCCATTTGCACTACATCCGGACCGCTCTGGGAAGCAACGGCTGTCAGCAGTTTATCATGGGCATTTCCCCAAGGGATCGCCTGTACCTGTACGGTAATGTCAGGGTTTTTAGCTTCAAAATCAGGCACCATTTTGGCAAGTGCTGTTCCTTCGGCGCCCATCCCCCATACTTTCAGGATTCGTTTGCCATCCGAAGTAGTTGCTGCTTCATCCTTGCCACCGCAGCCTGCCAATACAAAAGAAAAGATTAATACGCATGCCAACAGGGGTTTCCACATTTTTTTCATCAAGCACACCTCATTTTTGATTTGTTCTGACTGTTCCACGAATAACGAGTTCAGTGTCTAGTGTATAATGCTGCGCTACCGACTCACCTTTGAGAATCTGGAAAATCAGGTGAACCGCCAGTGCGCCTACTTCATAATCCGGCTGTCTTACCGTGGTCAGCGCGGGGTTCAAAAATCGTGCCTGAACAATATCGTCAAATCCAACAACCGAGATATCTTCCGGCACTCGCAGACCTGCTTCATAGAGTGCCGTAATTCCACCCAGCGCCATCTCATCATTGGCAAAAAATACAGCTTCCGGCAGATTGCCTTGCGCCAGCATTAGCTTGACCGCGCGATATCCGCCTTCTTCCGTAAAGTTGCCAACCAGGTTCCAGCGCGGTTCAATCGTCAATCCATGCTGATTCATCGCCCGCACAAATCCGTTATAGCGGTCATTATTGTGCTTGCTGCTGGCAGGCCCGGATACAAAGGCAATCTGGCGATGTCCCGACTCAATCAGATAGTTGGTTGCCAGCGTACCGCCTTTCTCATGATCTGCCTCTACATAACAGACACTCTCATGTTCCAGCCGCCTGTCCAGCATAACGATCGGAAAGCCTTCACGTGCAGAATCCAGAATCGTACGATCGGGAATATTATGAGCGAGGATAATCGCTCCATCTACACGCTTTTCTTTAATGAATTTGACGGCTGTTGATGAATCGCCACCGATAGAGCTGCAGGCAATCAGATCATATCCATTATTCAGGCTGACTTCCTGCACGCCCTTGATCAGGCTGGAATAATACGGGCCCGACAGGTCGCTGAGCAGCAGGGCAATCGTGTTTGTTTTGGAACGCTTCAGATCAGATGCAATTCCATTTTTTTGATAGTTCAGCTGCTTGGCAGCTTCGATGACCTTGTTGCGGGTTTTGCTGCTGACTCTGCCAATACCATTTAGTGCATACGATGCAGTCGATACTGCAACGCCTGCCAATGCAGCTACATCTTTGATCGTTGCTCCCATCTGCTCACCTCTGTAGTTTTGCGAAATATCGAAACGTTTCGATAAAAGAGCAAAAACTATTCATTTTTTGAAAATAAAAATCCATGATACCTTACACTATTGCATTGATATCATTTGATTTTTCGATAAAAAATCGCTTAAAATCGAATTTCAAAGCCAGAATTCAATAATTTTACATTTTTAATATGGATTGTCTGTTCAAGAGTTATTTACACTCTTTTGTCGAAACGTTTCTACAACGCTATTATATATCTGCTTGTAAACGATTTCAACCACTTTTAAAATTTTTTTGTTATTTTGTCGAATCGTTATTTTCGGTAACGCCTTTGATAGCGCGTTCCGGATGCTTATTCCAGCTGGAAATGTTTAATCTGTTCCTGTAGTCCTTCCGCTTTTAATATACGCACTTGTTCCCTTCCAAGCAGGTCAAAATGCGGATATTTCTCGCGGTAATGAATATAAGCAGGATTAAGACCATAGGAGCGACACCATTTTTCCAATTTACCAAGATCTGCACATCCTACTTTGGTAACGGTCTTTATGCCGGGAAAGCGCTCATCCAGCCAGTAATGAGTCAAAAAAGCGATTTCTCCAGCTTCTACGCTGCGTTTCCACTGTATTAATTGTTTTCTGTTAATTCCAAATGCCATCTGTTCGCACCTTTCCGACGTTGCCAAACCTTGAAAAAGGACCAGCCGCTGTATGAAATACAGAGCTGCTCCCTTTTATGATGCTGTCATGTGACTGACCCAGTTTGTAAGTAATCGTCTGTTCATGGTTGATTGCTGTGATGATAGTACGGTTCCAACTCATTCCTATACGTTTACGTTATTATAATTATTGCCCAGCTTAGCGGACAATATCGGAATCATCTTCCGATTCGCCTTCCGGAAAAGCATTCTGGCTGGATGAAGAACGTTTGATATGCTCGCCGTCCTTCTCCTCCTGCTGTTCCAGCTTTATATCTTCAATGGGCAGGGAATCTACCGTTTGTTCCGATTTGAATCGATCAAACAGGCTTTCGTTTTCCGTCGGATACTGCTCGGGATTATCCCGTTTGCCTGCCTGTTCCTGTACCTTATCATTTTTGCGCGGTTCTGTCATATTCTCCATCTCCTTTGCGGATTCGGTTTGCTGTGAAGTACCGGCGTAACCGGTGAACCGTATTACTGTAATTTTACCTCTGTGAGCCAAATTGAAACAGGAACTTGTATTCAATTCTCATTCGTGCAGCAGACTGATGAGTCTGGATCAATATATGTAACTCTCTGATCTCCTACTATTCATACATTCTATATTCTGTACAACTGCTTTTGATACAAAAAAATGAAGTCACCCATAGTACAGATGACTTCATTTTTCATTTACTTGTAATTCGGTTGCATAGTTAATTTACACGTATGAGAATATTCATCTGCTCAGATGTAGTTTATATGCTTCATGCAGACGTCCATCTTATAATCCGTATGATCTTTAGAAATAAGCGCCCCAGACGCAGACAGGCTTGGATACTTCGACACTTTTACCCGTGTATGTCAGCTGACCTGTAGTCTGATCGATACTGAATACCACGATATTATTACCATCACGATTGGCTGCCAGCAGATACTTGCCGCCTGGCAGAATAGAGAAGTGTCTTGGATGTCCGCCTTCTGTCGATACATGCTGTACCAGTGTAAGCGCGCCTGTAGAAGCATCCACTTCATACTGCACGATACTGTCATGCCCACGGTTAGAGCCGTACAGATACTTTCCGTCTTCCGAGATAGCAATCTCTGCACAGCCGTTGAAGCCTTCAAATCCTTGTGGGAGCGTAGAAATAGTCTGGACTTCGTTCAGAGTACCTGTAGCTGCTTCATATTGATAAGAAGTAACGGTAGAATTCAGTTCATTGATCACAAAGGCGTACTGACCATTCGGATGGAATACCAGATGACGAGGACCTGCACCCGGTGTAGATGCCGTATCTACCGTGAATTCCAGTTCATTGGAATCTGCTTTGAGCGCATATGTACGCACGCGATCCAATCCCAGATCTTGTACAATCAGATATTTACCAGCCGGATCAAAAAATGTGGAGTGTGGATGCGGACGATCCTGATTCTGAGGATCAACACTGTGTCCTTCATGCTGATGTACATCCAGCAGTTCACCGACGCTTCCATCCTGCTCTAGAGCGATCAGACCGACCATGCCGCCATGGTAACTCACCATAGTCAGATAACGACTGTCTTCCGAGCGCTGGATATGACATGGTGGACCATCGATAGTATCCACACGATTCAGCAGTTCAATCTTGCCCTGCTCCGGTTGAATAACAAAAGAAGCGGCTTCGCCTCCCTTACCTTTTGGACCTGTCTCGGATGCTGTTTCTCCAAGTGCATACAGGCGTTTGGCTTTGGCATCTACATTCAAGAATGTAGGATTTTGAAGTCCAGTAAAGGAATCGGTTGGTGTTAATTCACCAGTCTCTTCATTAAAAGCATATACGTATACACCCGGATTGGCTGCTTCTGCATAAGAACCTGCAAATACCAGCAGGCGTTGATTTTGATGTTCCATCGTTTGTCTCCTCCAGTTCATGTTACATAATATAGTGCCTGAATCGCAGGACAGCGCTGAATTCCACCAACATCTGTCCAACCTGTAAATAGGTAATAGATCCAGCACCCTCTTATATAACTTATACCCTACGTCCATAAAAATCAAAAAAATCTGATTCTCTATTCAGATTTGAAGGCTTCGGGTAATACATAGGTAATGTCAGTTTTGTCTCTTTCTAGTCAGTTTATGACCGAGAATGGAGTGATTTTTTATGTTCAAACGTAAATGGCTGCTTGGACTGGTAGGCACCCTGCTGCTCGCTTCGCCAGCATCTGCTTTTGCTTTTGACGATGTGGATCACACGACAGGACGAGAGGAGATCAATTATTTGCAAAATCATAATATTCTCAGCGGAATAACCGATACCGAATTCCAGCCGGACGCTGCACTGACTACTGCACAAGGAGTCGCTGCGCTGGTTAAAGGACTCCATCTCAATATTGATAATATGCGCTTCATCAAGGCACCCAAAGCCAGTGATTATTACACTTCTGTAGACGATCAGGCCTGGTATAGCACAGATATGATGATTGCTCATCTGAATGGACTGCAGCTGAATGCAGACGTGGATGCCTCTTCCGTTATGACACGCGGTCAGTTTGCCACTTTACTCTGGCAGGGTGTAGAACAGGTAGATCCGGATATTCATGAATCCGGAGGCAGCACCGGTGCTCTAACTGATCAATCGGTAACTATCCATGATGCGAACGCTCTTCCTTCTTCCGAACAACAGATTTTGGAGCAGGTTATCGATAGCGGGATTGCTTCGCTGGATGAAAAGAATAATTTCCGGCCCAATGACCCCATTACACGTGCCGAAGCAGCAGTAATGCTGTACAACGCTTTGGAACTAACCGGACAAGCTGAAGAATCATAAATCAAGATACAGCCTGTTATATTTCAAAAATAAAACGTCCGGATCCTCTTAAACAAAGGGGATTCGGACGTTTTGTGAATAATGTGACGTTACAGCACCCATCGAGGCAACAGGAACGGCATGTATATACGGTTATCCCAGAATATAATAGGACAGTACACTTTGAACTTCATAGATATTTACGTTCTTGTTAAATGTTTTTTTGATCGGTACCGTGCTGCTGGAGATATAGATACATAGCTCGGCATCCAGATCAAAATGACCCGCCGTTTCCACAGAATAATGGGAAATGCTCTTGTACGGGATGGAATGGTACTCCGTCTTTTTCCCGGTAATCCCTTGCTTATCAACCAGGATCAAGCGTTTATTTGTAAAAATAAACATATCGCGTACCAGCTTATATGCTCTCTCAATCTGTTCTCCCGGTGCCATAATTGAAGCATATTCCTGCTGTGCCTCACTCAAATTAACTGTCGATGCATTACCGAGCCATCCATCAAAAATCCCCATGTTCCTCTTCCTCTCTTAGTGCATTCTTATTATGTAGCTATTATACAAATGTACCAGAACTTCGGCGGCTTGTAGAGAAGTATATTTAGAACTGGCTTCCATTCTTCCGTAGTCATCTCATCTAACAAATGATCTTCCTATTTGCTAGATCTATGCGCTACAAATCTCCCCATATTCTCTCTAGCTCATTCAGTTCATCTATCGTTCTCCACGGCTTCATGCCAAGGGTCTGATCCCAATCAAAGCTCCGTTTGAGGAAAATGCCTCGCATTCCTACCTGGGCTGCTCCCCAGATATCATTTACAGGATGATCGCCGACAAATACAGTCTCTTCACCACTTGTTCCCAGTTGCTCCAGCATAATTTCGTAAATACGACGCTCCGGCTTTTTGATGCCGACTTCTCCGGATGTCAGGATAACGTCAAAATAAGGTTCCAATCCCAGTTGCAGCACTTTGCCATATTGAATCTCGTGCAGTCCATTGGTCAGCATACCCAGCTTGTATCCCTGAGCGCGGCAGGATTGGATCGTTTCGATCGCATATTTCATCAAGGAAGCTTCCTTCATATAGTGTTCCTTATAGTAGCTGTACAGCGTATCCACATCAGGCTTCTGTGACCATGGCAGACGCTCTACCAATTCTTCGAAAAATCCGCGTTTTTCCCGGTAGCCATCTGCATCGGCAATTCGCATATATCCCAGAATATCACGTAACTTCTCCTCATCCTGAATATGTCCCAGATATTCTTTTATTAATAATCGGGAAAAGGCACGAAAGGTATAATCCCGATCCATTAATGTATTATCCAAATCAAAAATAACTGCTTTAACAGCCTGTTCTGCCATCATAAAAACCCCTTTTTATATGTATTGTATCTGAGGCGATTCAATCGCATCCTATTATAGACACTTCTCGGGTAATGGATAAGGAGCCCATACATGTCTTTGCCATCTTATATTACCATTCTTCAGAATTTGCTTGATCTGCTGCTCAAATGCACAGTTAAAATAGTCGTCTGAATCAATCCGAATATGTAGCACATGATATTCATCGCATAGTATTTCACTCAGACGATCCACCCTATCTACAACTTCCAGATGATAACCCGGCAAATAAGCTTTGGCGATATAGCGGCCTTTATAATCTTCATAAGACAGATTAATCTGAAAAGCTTCAGCCACCCTGGTCAATATGTGTTCAAACGGGACATCCTCCAGCAGTACAAATCCCAGTACCCGATTATACATATACATTGAATCACAGCCTTTCCGCACTATTCTGTATAGTATATCTACTTCCTGTATAGAAAATAATTATATTTCATATTAATTGTACATGTTTTTCTTCGTTTCTTCGCAAAACTTTACGATTCATTTCATTAGGAAAGTGTGCAATCTGCATTTCATTTCTTGATTACATGCATTCTTGTTTGCAGACAATACCAAAAACCCGTCTGCGGCTGCAAACGGGTCCATTATCAATATAAATGGTTTCTAAATTAAATAAGGAAGCAATAGATTATCTAGAGCAGCACGTATGATTTGTCTGTATGTTCTTTACTTTCCGGCAGAATAGCTGGTTCGCGGTGCGTTACCATCATTTCCTGATCGGTAATATACATGGGGAAATCGGGAATTTCGTGAAGATAGCGCTGCTGATACAGCTTGCGGCAGTCTACTTCAAAATGCGCCGAATCCTCAATTACCGGCAGTTTGCCGTTTTCCTGAACATAATCATCAATGGCTCCCTGCACTTGATCCAGATGATATGGAATATGACGCTCTTCTTCTTCGAAGATCTCAAACGTCTCACGCGACAGATAAAACTTCTGATCGCTGCGACCTCCCAGATATCGAGTGAGTCTCGATAGATCCAGGCTTCCATCTTCCTGCATCAATGCGGTGCGGTTAATTCCGCTCATTTCTCTCTCATATTGTAATACCGCTGTACGAAGTTCGTTCATTGTTACATGCACTGAAGGCATGCACGAAGTTTTGCTTCTTGTTTTGAACCTTTCCAGAATAGACATAATCGTCTCTCCTTCCCTTGAATGGGATATCAGGGACAGTGTCAGAAAACGTTTACAATGAAGCTTCAGAGAAAGTTGCTAACTTTTCTCCTCTTACAATAACTATACCGCATTTTACAAAGAATGATTCACTTTTTTACAAAATAATGATATTTCACGATAAATTGGTTCTGTTCACCCACAGCAAGCTAGAATTTATAGACAGATTGCAGTAGGATGGTATATGGTCCTATTTTATCGGCTGAATGCTGTCCGTACAGCATCTTTGATTTCCCTATATTCTGTAATCCTTATACAGACATGAATCGCTCTAATACTATATAGAGCAGGATTTGAATTCAGAAAGGAGTCTGATCGTAACATGCAAGATGTCATTATTGTAGGTGCAGGACCCTGCGGCCTATCCGCTGCTATTGAATGTGAACGCCTCGGTCTGAACACCCTTATCATCGAAAAGTACAATGTGGTTCATTCGATCTATCTGTATCCGACCAATATGCAATTTTTTAGTACTGCCGAGCTGCTGGAAATTGGTAATCTGCCTTTTCCTTCTCCGAATGAGAAGCCGTTTCGCCATGAAGCACTGGCTTATTACCGACGGGCAGCAGAGCACTATAATATCAATGTACAGCCATACACGGAAGCTACCGGTATTGAACGTCATGAATACGGTACTTTTTCCCTGCAAACCGTTAATCGCCAGGGCGAAGAACATACCCACCAAGCTCGTCGTGTAATTATTGCCACCGGTTATTTTGACCATCCGAACTATCTGGGTATCCCTGGGGAAGATCTGGATAAAGTTACTCATTACTTCCGTGAAGCGCATCCATATACCGGCATGCGTGTAGCCATTATTGGCGGCAGTAATTCCGCTGTCGATGCTGCACTGGAAATTGTACGTGTCGGTGCCAAAGTCGATATGGTGTACCGCGGCGGCGATTTATCCGCTAATATCAAATCCTGGGTTCGTCCTATCTTTGAAGGCCTCGTGACCAAAGGCAAAATCAAGCTGCATCTGAATTCCTGTGTCACCCATATCACCGAGACCGAAGTAGAGATCACCAATACCGAAGATGGTCATACCGAGATGCTGGGCAATGACTTTGTGCTTGCAATGACCGGATTCCGCCCGGACCGTAAACTGATTACATCTATGGGTGTAACCATGAGTGAAGATATGGACAAGCCGCGTTTTGATCCCGAGACGATGGAGACCAATATTCCAGGACTGTATGTAGCAGGCGTTATTGCTTCCGGACGCAACGCCAATGAGGTCTTTATCGAGACCGGGCGTCGTCACGGAGCAATGATTGCCAGACATATTGCTGATGCTTTAACGCATACATCTGGCTAAATCTGTTTTATTCGTAATACCATTGGCTGTACTGTACTTCTGCTATACATTTCTATTTTCTATTCTGTCCGCTGGATTCCGGCGGACATTTTTGCTTCATTCCGGGAATCCTCTACTTTATCCCGAAGATCCTGTTATTGGCTCTGTATAAAAGCTAATACCAAATCTGCGGATTGTTTTCATCTGGTCTGCTTCTAAATGATCATTCGTTTACAACCGTGTATTTCTAGAATATTTCCAAAAAGGAGTGATGACTATGGGCGCTATCGATATGCCTTCTCTGATCCTGCTTGTAATGGCGGGACTTGGCATTGTCGGGAAAAACACTACTGTTACAATCGCTATGCTCGTGCTGCTGCTGATTCGCGTACTTGGATGGAATCAGGCTTTTCCGTGGCTGGAAAAATACGGACTGACCATTGGTATCATTATTCTGACTATCGGGGTTATGACTCCACTCGCAAGTGGCAAAATCTCTATGGATACGATCCTGACTTCCTTTGTAAGCTGGAAATCACTCCTTGCTATCGGTATCGGACTATTCGTTGCCTATCTGGGTGGCCGGGGTACAATCCTTATGACCAATCAGCCAACTGTAGTCGCCGGACTGCTGATCGGAACACTGATCGGAGTTGCCTTTTTCAAGGGAGTGCCAGTCGGTCCATTGATTGCCGCAGGCTTGCTGTCCTTATTAATCGGTAAATCCTGACTGATCTGCAGAGACTCTATTTTGAGGGATACGATATTTTTGCAAGTTCGCATTTATTGTAACGGGCAGGATATGGTATACTGCCAATACAGCTTTGACATTCAAGGCTGACAACCATGTGTACACGTATGCATCGCCAGGAGGATTATATCCATGCCCCAAGCTTTTGTCATAGAAGCGATTATGATCGCAATCTACGGTCAATTACTTCATCCGGATAAGCCGGTCAACTATATTGTTCCCTACACATCCATTATGGAGCTGTATGAATTTGCGGAGAGCCAGGAACCGCTGATGAACGATTCGGTGGAAGAACGTGAAGTCCGCGAGCGCATCAAGGCGCTGATTGATTATCTGGAAGAGCCATTGAACAAAAAGAAAATCCAGCGTTGTCTGCAGATGCCTTGGGCAGTGAGTTCATCTATTCTGTTCACCGATCATGTGCAGCTATCGGTGGTTAATGCGATGGATAATGCCTATTACGGTGAATCCTTCGATCCGATCGAGACCGAGTTGATTCTGTCTGCCCTGCGCAAAGAAGTGCCTCTGCTGACAGATCAATTTGAGATGATCCACCGGATGATCGAAGCCAAAATACCTGTTCAGGTCTATGATATTGAAGACTTCTCTTATGCACTGGAAGGCACTTCTACAGTCTAGACAACAAAAGTCCCTGTTATCTTTGTGATAACAGGGACTTTTGTTGTTTTCATATGAGATAAAAATAATATTCAAGATTCCGGAATGTAGGCGTAACGGATATCATCTTCATTATCCATATATTCTACATTGAGCTTGTATCCGTTGAGGTACCATAGATCCTGAGCTTCCATATAAAATTGGATACCTTCTGTCTTCTGTTCCAGTCCTGGACTGATCGGTGGCTCCACGGAAATACCGAGCGAGAATCCTGGATGGATATCGCTATTGCTGCTGTAACGGGCATAAAAGCGTAGCGCATCTCCCTCTTGTAAATCCAATTCCTTTTTATACCAGCGTGCGGCTTCATCCGATACGGCGATACTCATTATTTATTCCACCTTTCATTAAGTTTGCATCCATACAAATAAACGATCATGCGAACATTATTCAAAGTAATTGTTATTCCTGCACGACTGCTGCCTCATAATCATTACCCTGACTCTTTCCGTATTATAACATGTTACACGTATACACGGTCATGTGCAGATGGTAAATCATTTATGAATTTGGTTCTCTTTGATGATTTCTATTTTCTTTTTTCTATTATGTAAACTTTGTTGACTTTATTCGACAAGAAAACATTCATATTCAGCAAATTTTTAAGTAAATTGCAAGTTTTACGTTGACATGCTCAAAAATGCAGTGATACAATCAGACACAGGCGAAGGATAATTAGAATTTATTACCATCTGCCACTACATTATGAAGAAAGGGTGAATTCCATGCGTAAACTCACGATTGTACATAACCAGGGCTATGCCAGCGATCTGACTACACAACTAAAAAATGGAACAACCCGGCAGGTGGGCACCTTTTGAGGTAATGAATTTCTATCCATTACACTTGAGAAGTATCCATAACAGTTATCATTACTGCACCGGTTGTTCGCAACCGTGCGTCATATGACATTTACAAGGAGACATGTTATGTGCATTTGCACATACGTGTCTCCTTTTTTGTGGCTTCTTCTCTGGTCCAGACAACATGAGCGTTAATTTCGCTGTAGATTTTCAGTTTGATTAGCTAGATCCTATTATGCATATAAGGTATGCATCGGAAAGGTAGTGATGGCATGTTCGCTGTTTTAAAAAATCTGGGCTGGTTTTTCCACCGGGAACGTAAGCGTTATATTATCGGTATTCTAATGCTTGCGGGTGTCGGAGTACTGGAGCTGATTCCGCCCAAACTGCTGGGAGATGCCATTGATCGGATTTCCAGTGGCTCAATTACCTATCAGTCATTGATTTACTATTCATCGGCTATTGTAGGCACATTGATTGTTATTTATGGAGTTACTTATGTATGGATGCATAGTCTATTCGGTGGCTCGAACTTGGTTGAACGGCTGCTGCGGACCCGTTTTATGGCACATCTGCTACGTATGACTCCACCATTTTTTGAACGGAGCCGCACAGGTGATCTGATGGCACGGGCGACCAATGATCTTCGTTCAGTTGCAATGACAGTCGGATTCGGTATGCTGACATTGACTGATTCCACCGTTTACCTGTTGACTGTATTGCTGGCGATGGGCATTCTGATTAGCTGGAAACTGACACTCGCTGCCATTTTGCCACTTCCATTTATTGCTATTTCCATGGCTATTTACGGCAAGGTAGTACATGCACGGTATACACTGGCACAGGATGCTTTTGGTGATATGAATGATCAGGTTCTGGAATCAATCGCTGGTGTACGTGTTATCCGTGCTTATGTACAGGAACGCCAGGATGAGAAACGGTTTGAGCGTATTACCAATGACGTTTATCGCAAAAATCTCGCTGTAGCGATGGTAGATGGATTATTCGAACCGACGATTCGTCTGTTTGTCGGACTTAGTTATATTATCGGTCTTGGATTCGGTATCTATCTGGTGTTCCACAATGAGCTGACACTCGGTGATCTGGTTTCATTTAATATTTATCTCGGGATGATGATCTGGCCGATGTTTGCTATTGGTGAATTAATCAATATTATGCAGCGTGGTAATGCGTCTCTCGATCGGGTAAATGAGACGCTAGCTGTCCAGCCGGATGTTCAGGATATTCCTTCACCGGTAGTAGTTAAGCATCCGCAAATGATTGAATTTAATGATATTACATTCTGCTACCCTACCTCTACTGTAGATAATCTTCAGCATGTCTCGCTTAAGATTCGTGCCGGAGAGACACTCGGCGTAGTCGGACGTACAGGCAGCGGCAAGTCTACTCTGCTCAAGCAGCTACTGCATGAATACCCGGCTGGCAGCGGTGAGCTGTCCATCAGTGGTGTACCGATTCAGGATATTGCCAAAGATCAGCTGCACAGCTGGCTGGGTTATGTTCCGCAGGAACAAATTCTGTTCTCCCGGAGTGTACGCAATAATATTCGCTTTGGTAAATCAGATGCCAGTGACGAAGAAATTATGAATGCTATTCATACAGCAGCCTTTGATACGGATCTGCACACATTCCCGGATGGTCTGGAGACCATTGTCGGTGAACGTGGTGTAGCCCTGTCAGGCGGTCAGAAACAGCGTGTCTCCCTGGCTCGTGCCTTTATCGCCGAACCCGAGATTCTGATTCTGGATGATGCACTTTCGGCTGTCGATGCGCGTACCGAAGCACGCATTATAGAAAATATCCGTACCAAACGTACAGGCAAAACAACGCTAATCGCGACACATCGTCTGTCTGCTATAGAACACGCCGATCATATTGTGGTTCTGGATCGGGGCAAAATTATTGAAGAGGGAACCCATACCGAGCTTCTCAAAGCAGGTGGCTGGTACCGTGAGCAGTCCGAACGGCAGCAGGTGGCGAATTCCCTGGATGGGGAGGTGTCTTAATTGGAGACACAAGATTATGAACAGCCGATGACAAAGCTGGATAACAAAACGATTACCAAACGGCTGTACCGCTATGCACTGCGAGCCAAAAAGACGTTTATCGTCGCATTAATCATGCTGGTGATTGGTGTAGGCGCCGAACTGGCCGGCCCTTTTATCGCCAAAAATATTATTGATAATCATATGTTTGCGATTGAGCAGCCGTTTTATGAGACGACTGCCGGTGAACATACCGCCGAATATAACGGCAAATATTATAAACGTGAAGGTTTCTGGGCAGTCGGTGAAGCTCGTGGTACCGAAGCTCATGTCGTGCAAAGTGGTCCTACCTTCTACTTTATTGAAGGTCCGATGGACAATACCGCCGGTGAGAAAAGTTATGCCGACGGTACGCTGACTATACGTGATGCACAGGGCCATGAAGCTTTCTATCCGGCAGTTCCGCTATCTGCTGGAGAGCTATTCGGCTTCTACCAACCAGAGCTGCCGAGTATTTACAAATTGATCGGTCTTTACTTTATCTTCTTGCTAATTACCATTATTACGGAATTCGGCAAAACTTACTGGCTGCAATCATCAGCCAACAAGGTTATTCAAGAGTTGCGTCTTGATCTGTATGCTCATATTCAGCGGCTGCCAGTACCTTTTTTCGATAATTTGCCTGCAGGTAAAGTCGTATCCCGCGTAACCAATGATACCGAAGCAGTCAAAGATCTGTTTGTAGCGGTATTATCCAACTTTAGCTCTGGTGCTGTCTATATGCTCGGTGTCTATGTAGCCATGTTCATTCTGGACTTCCGGCTGGGACTGATCTGTCTGTTCCTGGTTCCACTGCTGATCGGCTGGATCTATCTGTATCGCCGGGTAGCGACCAAGTATAATACGGTAATCCGTTCCCGGCTGAGCGAGATCAACGCGATCATCAATGAATCCATTCAGGGAATGTCGATCATTCGTATTTTCCGCAAACAAAAGCAAACCCAGGAAGAGTTCGAGCAGCTGAATAATGACTATTTGTTCTATCAGAACAAAATGCTGCGTCTCAACTCCCTGACGTCTCATAATCTGGTCAATGTACTGCGTAATCTGACATTTGCCTTGGTACTATGGTATTTTGGTTCGGCAGCACTTGGCGGATTGGATAGTGCGATCTCGCTTGGTGTGCTGTATGCCTTTGTCGATGTACTGGGTCGCCTGTTCCAACCAATGACCGGTATCGTCAATCAGCTGGCTTCGCTGGATCTGTCCATGGTATCCGCCGGACGCGTATTTGAGCTGATGGATGAAAAAGGCGAGCAGGTCACTGATGGCTCTATGCCACGCTACAAAGGAAATGTTCAGTTCAAAAATGTTACTTTTGCCTATAAAGTGACTCCCGTTCTAAAAGATATCAATTTCGAAGCCAAACAGGGTCAGACGATTGCTCTCGTTGGTCATACCGGCTCAGGGAAAAGCTCCATTATCAATCTGCTGTTCCGGTTCTATGATCCCCAACAGGGAACCATTACGATCGATGGACAAAATGTACGTGATCTGCCCAAACAGTGGATACGGCAGCATATGGGTATCGTTTTGCAGGACCCTTATCTGTTCACTGGTACGATTGCTTCCAATGTCAGTCTTGATAATGAGAAGATCAGCCGTGAACGGGTAGAACGTGCACTATGCAAAGTTGGAGCTGACAAGATCCTATCCGATCTGCCCAAGGGCTTTGATGAACCTGTCGTAGAAAAAGGAAGCACACTGTCTGCCGGACAACGTCAGCTGATCTCCTTTGCCCGTGCGCTCGCTTATGATCCAGCGATCCTGATCCTGGATGAAGCTACCGCCAATATTGATACCGAGACCGAAGCGCTGATTCAATCCGCACTGGAGGTTCTCAAAAAAGGCCGTACCACCTTTATCGTCGCCCATCGTCTGTCTACGATTCGCAGTGCCGACCAGATTCTCGTATTGCACCGCGGAGAGATTGTGGAACGAGGTTCGCATGATGAACTGATGGAGATTGATGGACGATATCGTCAGATGTATCATATGCAGACAGGCAGCAGTTCCAGCAGTATTCCGGAGAATGGATTACGTCCTGCAAAGGATGAAGATCCTGTTCCTGCAGGATTGGCTGGTCGTACTATTTAATCTCATAAGTGTGATGGAACAATTATGTAACGTTTTATTTACCAGAATATAGCACCCTAGTTACGTGTAATAGACTGGCTGCTGTTCATCCAACTTAGATGATATACAAAAAAGACCTGAGACCCCATGAGGGATTTCAGGTCTTTTCACTTTATGCAGATACCAACATACACACTAATAATAACAGGATTGCCATAGAGATCCGTCTATAACCACCACTGACTCTACAGCTTGCATCAACAGTCTGCCATTTGTTAGGAGCGTCAGGCAGTGAATACTTTGGTCTTTTGCAGCAATCGATTCGTCATCGTGCTGAGCTCCTCCGAAGAAGAAGAGATTTCTTCCATAATAGCTGTCTCTTCATGAGTAGCTGTGGAGATCTGTTTGGCTCCTTCATAGAAACGATCTGCCATTTCACGGATCGTGTTGACGTTCTGGTAGGTCAATTCGACCCGATCAGTCTGCTTGGAAATGGAGCCTTCCATCTGCTGCACCTCGGACATCAACTCATCGACCACGCCGGCAAATTGCTGCAGCGTCTCTTCTACTTGCATGGTATGCGTAGATTCCTGGCGTACAAGCTCATTCTGGCTGTGAATCAACTGCACGGTGTCATGAATCTGTGTCTGTACAGCACCGATCAGGGAGTGAATACGCTGCGCCGAATCATTACTTTGTTCGGCGAGCTTGCGAATCTCTGTAGCCACAACGGCAAACCCTGCTCCATGCTCACCCGCATGCGCTGCTTCTATTGAAGCATTTAGTGCCAGCAGATGAGTCTGCTCTGCCAGTCCTTTGACTGTACCGGTAACTGCCCCAATATCGGAAGCCTGATTATCCAGCAGACGAATCGTATTTTCTGCTTGGGCCTGGGATTCGGATAACGTACTCATGCCTTCTTTAAGCGAGGCAAAGATATGCTGGGTGGAATGCACAGACTTCTCCATCGTCCCTGATAGATTCATCATATGGGAAGACTTATCGCGCATCTCCTGAAAAGAACCAAGCATCTGCTCGGCTGTCTGCAGCGACGTCTCAGTAGACTTGCGCTGCTGCTGGACCCCTTTGTAGATTTCGTCAGCAATAGTAGACAGAGATTCGATCTGCTGGGTAGCTTCATTGATCGATCCCGTCAGATAATCGGCATTCTGTGATGTGGTACTTGTACTGTGCGCAATATCGTTAATGATATCCTTGATATTCGTTACCATCATGCGGAAAGCATCGTTGAGAACTTTGATCTCGTCTTCTTCACGTCGTTCTGGAATATCGACTGTCAGATCCCCTGCCGATACACGCTCTGCAGCGCGCGACAGATTAACAATCGGGCGGGTCAGCAGACGGGAAATAATATAACCAAGTATACCGCTCCAGGTAATGCCGAGCAGCAAAATAATCGATACATAGAGCCAATCGCTCATTGTTGATGCCAGAAACGACTTCAGATAAAAAATAAAGAAAGCGCTTGTACCGTAAGTAATAATAGAGACTGCAATAAAGCTTGCGACCAGCTTCGAACCCAGTGATAATTTCATACTGCACCCCATAGCTTCAGAATTTGAGTAATTATAAGTTGGAATAAATGCTGAATAGGCGAAAATTCAATCTATCTTGTAATTATTACCATATTCATTAAATACTTATTAATTTAAATTTTAGCAAAAAGATAAATTACTTGTTATGATAAAAGTCATAGACTCATACTTAAATCAAGGCCTAAAGAACTATTTTCATAGTGAATCTGCTTTTCCTTTTGTTAATATATATTCTAATCTGATGCTTTACGAAGTTGCCTGCTTGCTCTCTTCCTCTGCGGAAGCTATGCTAAGTATTATACCAATCCAGATCATGTATACAGGAACTCAAGTTAAAGGAGATGAAATTGCACATGGAACGCACCAGAATCTGGAGCGAGCGATTCAAATTATTTTTTCTGAACAATCGCTTTGTTATCTTTTTATTCGTACTACTACTCATTTCACTGAATATTTTTGTATTATCCAAAATCCCGTATGTGTTTACGCCGCTTATTGTACTTGTAAAGACTGTCATTTTGCCTATTATTCTCAGCGGCATTCTATTTTATTTGCTTAATCCCATCGTGAATTTGCTGGAGAAATACAAAATAAAACGCATTTATTCCATTATTATGCTATACATTCTTATTATCGGCATTCTGGTGCTGATTGTTAGTCTTGTAATTCCTGTGATTCAGAAGCAAATACAAGAACTCATTATCAGTATTCCAACGTTATACGACAAGACTGTATATCAGATTCAGTACTGGCTGGGCGGCGATGTGTTCCAACAGCTGCAACAATCTACCAACATTAATCCAAATGAACTGGCTCAGTCCCTGTCAGAACGCTGGGCAGCTATTGCCGGGAGCGGCGTGAGCGGATTTATCCATACATTCTCGGGGATTGGCGGTTTCCTCGGAACATTGACAGAAGTTATCGTCTCGATCGTGACCGTGCCATTTATTCTGTTTTATCTGCTCAAGGACGGCCATAACCTGCCTCGGTATATTCTGAAGTTCATTCCTGTAGGACTACGTGATCAGACATCTAAAGTCATGTCCGAAATGAATCATCAGATAAGCTCTTATATTCGTGGACAGATTATCGTCAGCTTCTGTATCGGTATTCTGCTGTATATTGGCTACAATATTATCGGCATGGATTACGCATTGATTCTGGCGGTTATCGCTTCCTTTACGAGTATTGTGCCTTATCTTGGTCCAGCTATCGCCATTACACCCGCATTGATTGTAGCGCTGGTCACTTCGCCTATCATGCTGCTCAAAATGGTCGCAGTCTGGACGATCGTGCAATTGATTGAAGGTAAACTGATTTCTCCGCAGATTATGGGTAAATCACTCAAAATTCATCCGATTACGATCATTTTCGTTATTTTGACATCAGGTAATCTGTTTGGTGTGATTGGTATCCTGCTGGCTGTACCTGGCTATGCTGTACTCAAAGTGCTGGTTACCCATCTATTCGACTGGCTCAAAGTAAGTTCCAATCTCTATGAGACCGACAAAGTTACCGAACCTACTGTAGAAGTAGATGTGAAAAAGTAGTATTCGTTCGACGTATCTTTGTTATTGATTTTACTTCTTTATCATTTTTGATACGTTTTCCATAACCAGGCTAATAGGTTTAAAAAAGAGAATCAATGAATTATACGTTCTATTCGTAATATGAGCATCACAAAAAACCTTGAGGAGCATAATGGCTCTTCAAGGTTTTTTTGTGATACTCACCATATTGGATTATCTCTATTTCTTTATCGACTGCTTCTTATTTGGCCAGTTCAGGTGTATAACCTGCTGGAATAATAGTTGCAGCGGTCCCTTCGGTAATCACCTGTGGATACATCATCCCCGGCTCTGGCTGTTGCAGGGAATAGCTGATGATTGCCCGCTTGTCGTCAGTCAGTTTAACATTATCAATCTTCAGATTGTAACCGGGATTTGGCAGTTCAACATGCAGCGTAACTTTTTGTTTGCCATCTGCTGTGCTGCTGATGCCCATTTCAGGAGTAGTCCCCATTTGTTCACCTTCCGATGGTTGTGGTGAAGTGCTAGTATCGTCACCCGATTGTAATTGCTTATGACGCTCTACCATTTCAACTGCACTGTATACCCAGGTAGCGGCATCCATACGTGTAATAGCTGCTTTGGGCTTGAACTCCTGCCCTACAGAACTACGTGGTATCACATTCATATTCACCAGATTCTGAATCGCATTGGAAGCTTCTTTGCTAATGCTTTTCTGGTCTTGGAAAACAACCATCATCATAGTCGCTGGATACTGTCCGGTCTTATCAATCGCCTGATGCAGCCAGATCGCGAACTGTTCACGGGTTACAGGCTCGGAAGCTTTGAGATTGGCCGGAATAGATAGACCATTGGCACGAGCAGCTGCTACGGCTTGTGTATACCATACTTGTCCGGAAGCAGTCTCGGGACCTTTCATATCAAATGCATTCACCAGCATCTGAATCGCCTGCGGCTGGGTCAACTGCTGATTGGGCTTGAACTGGGTAGCTGTCACCCCATTAATAATTCCTTTTTCCTGCAAAGAACTGACGATCGACTGGTTATTGGAACCTTGCACATCAGAGAATGCTGCTGCTGCAGCTACTCCACTGCCTGCAAGTGCACAGGATAATGCCAGCAATGCTGCTGCTTTCTTTTTCGAATTCCACATTGTAATCCCTCCATCATATAGATAATCAGGTTAATCTTTGATATACCGGGAAAACCTATTTTCCGGCGAACCTTCACTATCACAGACGCAGGGCAGGACCAAATGGTTGCGTACCTCTTCAAGTCTTACATTTGCTGTGGAGCTTTCATACCGAGCAATTCCATTAATCGAGCCAGATACTCTCCTGTCCGGCGGCTCAGTTCCAGGCGCTGTTCACGCCAGGCAGGCGAACCATCCAGAATACGATTATGACTATAAAATTGATTGAATAATCTCGCAGTCTGAAGTGCATATCTGGCCATGATCGATGGCTCATGCAGACGAACTGCCCGTTCCAGTTCACTGTCATAACTGGCAAGATGACAGAGCAGCTCCCAGGCACTATCCGTCCAACCGGATGGTTCTTCCACAACAGCTTCGGAGTCGACCTGATCCAGTGACGGATCTGTCACTGCATCTGCCGTCAGTTCGGGAGTCGGCGCATTTTGCGCAGCACGTCGCAGAATACTTTGAATCCGGGCATAGGCATACTGTACATAAGGTCCGGTCTCTCCTTCGAAGCTCACGGCTTCTTCCAGCGAGAAATCAATTTCATTTTGACGATTGTTTTTGAGATCATTAAAAATGATAGCACCTACGCCGACCTGCCGGGCAACTTCTTCCTTATTCGGCAAATCAGGATTTTTCTCCTCGATAATACGTGCTGCCTGCTGTACTGCCTCATCCAGCACTTCTTCCAGAAATACAACTTTCCCTTTGCGTGTAGACATTTTTTTGCCATTTACTTTCATCAGACCAAATGGCACATGTATGCAATCTTCTGCCCAATCAAAGCCCATTTTGCGCAGTACAGCAAACACCTGACGAAAATGCAGCGTCTGCTCTCCACCGACGACATATACGAGACGATCGCCCTCCATCACTTCCTTGCGGTAAATAGCTGTCGCCAGATCACGAGTCGGGTAGATAGTTGTACCATCGGATTTGATAATCAGGCAGGGAGGCATATCCTGCTCATCCAGACGAACTACCAAGGCTCCATCACTTTCTTCCAGCAGATTCAGCTCGCGCAGCCGATCCACGACTGCAGGCATTTTATCATTATAAAAGCTCTCGCCCAGTACAGCATCAAATTCCACACCAAGGCGCTCATACATCCGATCCAGTGAAGCCATACTCACATCTACAAAATAACGCCATAATTCCAGCGCCTGGGCGTCGCCATTCTCAAGCTTGCGGAACCAGTCCCGTGCTTCATCCTCCAGCTCCAGATGCTCTGCTGCCTCATCATGGAATTTGATGTATACACGAAGTGCTTCCCCGATCGGATTCTGCTCCATCTGTACCGGATCGCTCCACCGCAAATGCGCAGTAATCTGCTTACCAAACTGGGTTCCCCAGTCGCCAATATGATTGACACGTACCGGCTCATATCCGGCAGCATGATAGATGCGATATAGGGCGGCGCCGATCACCGTAGAACGCAGATGCCCGACTCCAAACGGCTTCGCGATATTGGGTGAGGACATATCGATAATAATACGTTGCCCTTTACCGGTCTGAAGCTGATAATGCTCCTCTTTACTAATCTGTTCCAGCAGTGTTGTGCTACACTGTGTACGATCCCAATGCATATTCATGTATGCGCCGGCAGCCGATACACGGATATGTGCATAGTCCGGCAGTTCACTGATCCGGCTACACAATTCGTCAGCGATCTGCTGCGGAGCGCGACGCCAGGATTTGGCCAGAGTAAAACATGGAAAAGCCAAATCTCCCATCGCCACCGATGGGGGCGTCTCCAGCAGCCGGGTCAGCTCGGTTGTATCGATATCGGTAACCTTTTGCAACATTTGTGAGGCTTCTTCCATAAACAATCCTACTGTACTCATCCTTTGTCCACTCCCTTTAATCTTGTACATATCAAAAAACTCCCGTCCCTCAAGCCAAAGCTTAAGAGACGAGAGCATCGATTGCTGTTCCCGCGGTACCACTCTTGGTACAATCGGCATCATACGGATAATTATCCATCAGATCCCAGATTGTCACTCGAATACGATAACGGTGTCGGACCGGATTCGCCTATGCACAGCATTTTGCTCTATGGCATACTGCTGCTTTGGGCGGATCATCTCACAGGTGCGCTTCGGCAAAGGCATTCTACCGGCTCCCACCATCCCGGCTCGCTTGAAGAATGTAGACTGTACCTACTCTCCTGTTCATAGACTTTTATGTAATTTGGTGAAATAACTATTCAGCATAATGATATGCAAGTTAGCAGTATTATATCGGGCAACCTGCAGACAAGCAACCTTTTTTTGCAATTCTTTTTTGAAAACCATTTTTGAATTTCAGATGGATTACCATTAGTTGATGACCCGCCAAAAGATACTTTTATTTTATCCAACTCTCCAATAGCTTGTTTGCCGTGTTGTTTCTCCACTTCATTTTCGATTGTATTTACTTGGCTTTTTACATACAAAAAGCTGCTATCTATGGGGATAGCAGCTTTTAATATTCAAATTATATACAAATATTGAGCTTCTGTCCTGTCTACTCTATCCAGTAAATCTCAAGACCAAGCGATTGGAATCAGAAGGAAAAAGAATCAATCTTCCGGTTGTATCATTGAGGTGTTGTCTCTCAGAAAACGCACACTCCTATGTAGACAACTCTGTTCATTTATACAGGAACTTTCATCTCCATCAGTTCTCTGCACATTTGAGCACAGCGACGGCATGCCTGCACACATTCCTGACAATGTGTCTGTGGATGCTTCTGACATTCGTCGATGCATGCTTCACAAGCTTTGGCACATACTTCGGCGATTTCGGCAGCGAAGATACTTCCCTGACTCAATGCCTGCGCTGTAAAGGAGCAGATCTCTGCACAATCCCGATTGATACGAATGCAATCACACAGCTTCTCCAGATCATATTCCTTGAGGTTGGAAATATAGGAAATATTGCAGGCATTCATTGCTTCTACACATGCCTCGATATACGAATGATATTGTTGTAGTGTTGACATAATAATAGCCTCCCGAGTAGTTCTATTTTGGTAAACGTGGTGTAAGCCAGCTTATTTAGGCGCCGTTGTCCGGCCTCAGCGTTTGGTTATTGAACTATTACCCCGGGACAGGCAAAATTGAAACGAAGGTATAATCAGGATTCCGCAGCTTGACGCTCCAGTGTCAGCAATTGTTCCTGTATTTGTTGCTTATCAAAGTATTCTCCAATAAATACGGCGACATCCGGGATGGGTTTTTGTGGTATGGTTTTCATAAAATCCATCTGGCGATAGGCATATTGGAATAAGAAACGGCTTGAAGTATCACTGAACGTCAGGATCCCTTTGGCACGATATACTTCGGTTGGCAGCTGCGCAATGATCTTTTCAAATTCTTCACTGTTGATCGGATTCTGGAAATGATGCGTATAGACCATTACATGTTCATGGGAATGATGCATATGCTGATGCCCATTATTCCCCTCTATTGTGTCATGATCTGTTGAATCTTCCGATTCTGAAGAATTGCATACTGCGCAGTTTTGTACATCATGTTCAGTGACAGTATCTGCACGCTGTTCACTGCTAAGCGAAGCACCTTCCTGCTCGTAATACGAACGATCCACCTCACAGCGTACAGCGACATGAACAGGAGCATACGCATTCCAGCCACGTACAATATGCTGTACCTGCTCCAGCTGCTCGGGACTAACCAGATCACTTTTGTTAAGAATAAGCAGGGATGCTGACCGAATCTGTTCCTGCATGAGTCGATACGTCTTGCCCTGTTGGTCTTGGTATAGCTGCCATAGATGGGCAGTATCCACTACTGTAATCAGATTGCGTAGCTCTAATGGATTATAGAGAGCAATCTCGGTAACCACATCGAGAATCTCAATAGGATTCGCAACACCGGAAGCTTCGATCACGATCATATCCGGCTGTTCATTCTGCATTAGATTATACAGTTCCAGTCCCAGATCCACCCGGTTCGAACAGCAGATACATCCGCTCAGCAGTTCAGCCATTGCTATATCCTGGTCCAGCATCATACCATCCAGATTCACATCACCAATCTCATTCATGATTACCGCTGGCGTCTGGCCTTCATCACGCCAGGTTTGCAGCATTTGCTGCAATAATGTCGTCTTACCGCTACCTAAAAATCCGGATAAAATATATACAGGTGTTGTCATCGTCAACCTCCATTAATTGGATAATAAGCTTATCCTTATACTCTGTTATATCCTTATCAAGGTAACTTATAGTCATCATGGGATACATTATTCTTGTTCTGCTATATATCAGCTGCCCTAATTAATCATAGGATGCAGTCTTGAAATAAACAGCTGATAAATATTATAAAGCAAATAACCTGCAATTGAATACATCTGCTTATTTTGTATCCAGAATGGGCTAGCTGAAAGATTGCTTCTCTTATGGATATTGGCAAAACCTATACAAATTCCGGACAATTGTACAACCATGCGGTAAACAGGTTGGATATGATAAAATAAAAGAGCTGTTTGGCAGCCAGTTTTTCCGTACTTATCTATCCATATATCCATTTCATAGGAGAATGTTATATGATCCAAATAAAGGAGCTGATCCACTTATGCGATCTGTAGATGAACACCGGGCAGAAGCCCCGGATACTGTTAAATGTATGGTAATCACCGTCTCCGATACACGTACTCCCGAGACGGATACAGGCGGTCAGTTACTTCAACATCTGCTGACAGAACACGGCTATCAGGTGGTGGATTACCGGATTGTCCAGGATGATTATCAGGAGATTCGTGAGCTGCTGCATAATCATGCCGAACGTGAAGAGGTTGAAGCGATTCTACTGACAGGCGGTACTGGTATTGCTCCGCGCGATGTAACCTATGAAGCAGTACAAAGCCTGCTAACCAAAGAGCTGCCGGGATTCGGCGAGATTTTCCGCTATTTGAGTTTTGCTGAGGATATCGGTTCCGCCGCTATTCTAAGCCGAGCCATTGCCGGAACCATAGGACGTACTGCCGTCTTCTCCATGCCAGGTTCACGCGGTGCGGTCAAACTCGCTATGGAGCGAATCATTTTGCCGGAACTGGGTCATGTGATGCGTGAGATTTACAAAAAGTAAATTGCACATTTCAAGCAATATAATCAGAATTATCAAGCAAATAAAGGATTGAATCACAAAAACAGATAAGAAAGCATGTATTCACTACCCGGTCATCGGAATGATTAGTGTTTATACCGATGATCGGGTAGCTGTACATCCACCTATCTGTTTTGTTATACATTATTAGCTTTGCTATTGTGATACGAATTGATCATTATGAACACCTGTACATTGTCCAAACAAAATGCACTAACGATATGGATATTCAGTGGAGAATCATATTATTAAGTCCTGCTATCATTGTATACAAATAATATTACGCTTCCGGTTGATTATGAATACGGATTAATTGTCTGCCTACTGCCTGACCTGCCAGTACGGTTGCCAGCGCCTGGGGAATCTCTTCCATATCGTATACAGTGACTCCCTGCTGCAGTGCCGTCTCGGGCTTCCAGTCTCCTGCCAGATGATTCCAGATACGCTGACGAATATCTACTGGACAAAATACCGAATCAATTCCGATTAATTGCACACCCCGCAGGATAAATGGAAATACACTGCTCTCAAATTTCACGCCTGCCGTATTACCGGATACAGCAACAACCCCACGATATTTAACCGTCTTGAGCCGTTCACCAAGTGCAGCTCCGCCGGTAGGATCAATAATTCCTGCCCAGGCTGTTTTACCAAGCGCTCCTTTGACAGGTTGTTCGGTATCCTGTCTTGCTACTACCTGGCTGGCTCCCAGCTTCTGCAGCCAATCGCTCTGCTCGGCCTTGCCACTGGAAGCATGCACTTCATAGCCTAACCGACTTAGAATAGATACAGCCATCGTCCCCACTCCACCGGTCGCACCGGTTACGAGGATAGGACCATCTTGCGGCTGTACGCCTCCTTGCACGAGAGCATCCACAGACATGGCAGCGGTAAACCCTGCTGTACCGATCATCATCGCTTCTTCTGCACTCAGGCCTGCTGGAAGCTTAACCAGCCACTCTGCAGGGACTCTGGCATATTCACTGTAACCGCCATAGTGGCTTACACCCAGCTTATAGCCGGTACACAGCACTTGGTCTCCAGGTTGGAATACGCTGTCCGAAGACTCCACGACTTCTCCCGACAGATCAATGCCCGGTACAAATGGATATTCATTCACGACTTTGCCATCCGCCCGACTGGCAAGTCCATCTTTATAGTTAACATCGGAATAGTCTACTTTGACTGTAACGGTTCCTTCTGGGAGCTGATCAGCAGTCAGCTGCTGGACCGAGCCTGTTACCTCTTCTCCTTGTTTCTCCAATACATATGCGCGAAATGTCTGTTCCATCCTGATCCATCCTCTCTGTTGTACTTATATCTACCAAGCAGTGTAGCTCATGTGCTGCTCTGTGCCTATAATCTTTCTCATATACCAGTATAGTTGCTTGATCCAGACGTCAATTATCTTGCTACAGAATCTGCTGTTATTGCAATATAATCTGTTAACGTACCGGAATTAGGAATTCGCAGAAATGCTTATCGAGCAGCAAGTAGCTGATTATATGAGTATGATGCATACGTACGCTCTTTGAGTACTTTAACCAAAATAGGTATCTCTAATACAAAATACAATTTGTTTCGCACAGTACTTCAATAAAGCTTCAATTGGGAAAATTGCCTTATACAGACATAGCTTTGCCATTGAACGCTGCTTTTTCTGCCCAGTCAGATCTTTTAATTAGAGGATGCAAGTGAACGATTATCATCATACTTCAAACAGAAAAACCTGCTCCTCTTTCGAGAAACAGGCTTTGTCAATAATCTGGATACGTGATTAAGGTAACAGCAAAAAATAGATAATGTACTACGAAGTGATGCATATGCCAGATCTTTTTTACGCTATCATCCGTTTGCATACCGAGTTATCCAGTAATAGGCATGATAGCTACTTGTCTGCTTCTGCTCAGGCTTCTTCCGGAGGTAGATGCTCGGCAATCAGTTTCTGTTTCATTTCCCACGCTTTGGGACTGATATTTACACGATAGATCTCCGGGTTCAGCTTGCGCAGATATTCCGGCCAGAACTGTTCCAGTTGAGAACGATGATACGCTCTGATTTCATCCAGAGATGGCAGCTCATAGACTTGCTTGCCCTCAACGAATACCGGTTCCAGCATCGGGATCGCTTGATAATCCGATACATATTTACGAATATAAGGATGCAGCGGGTTAAATAGCTTGAGGCGTTTGCCTTCACGCGGCTCATCCTCATTCGGGAAGCAGATATAATCGGCGATGGCCTTGCCGCTGCCAGTACTGATAATCCGGTATACATCTTTGCTGCCTGGTGTTGTTACTTTCTCGGGATTGGCCGAGATTTTGATCACCGGCTGCATTTTACCGTCAATATCACATTCTACCAACTTGTATACGCCGCCAAGTGACGGCTGATCCGAAGCTGTAATCAGCTGTGTCCCTACACCCCAGGTGTCAATTTGTGCGCCCTGTGCTTTGAGATCCAGAATTGTATTCTCATCCAGATCATTAGAAGCGACAATTTTGACATAGGAGAGCCCAGCATCATCCAGCATTTTACGCGCCTGGATCGACAGATAGGATAAGTCACCACTGTCGAGACGTATCGCACTCATTTTTTTGCCACGAGCTTCCAGCTCCTTGGCTGTTTTGATCGCATGAGGTACTCCACTGCCCAGTGTATCAAATGTATCCACCAGCAATGTTACGCCATCCGGCAGTGCAGCCGCATAACGATCAAAAGCTTCCTGTTCATTGCCGAAACTTTGTACCCAGGAGTGCGCATGCGTTCCTTTGGCAGGAATACCAAATTTGGCACCAGCCAATACATTGGATGTACCATGGAAGCCGGCAATATATGCTGCTCTCGCGCCCCAGATTGCCGCGTCAGCCTCCTGCGCTCGCCGTGTACCGAATTCCAGCAGAATATCATCTCCGGCCACCTGCTTGATGCGGGAAGCTTTGGTTGCGATCAGCGTTTGATAGTTCATAAAGTTCAGCAACGCCGTCTCAACAAGCTGTGCTTCCAGAATAGTTCCTTCTACTCGAATCAACGGCTCATCTGCGAAAACAATGGCTCCTTCTTTCATTGCAGATATGCTGCCATGAAAACGGAACTGACGCAGTTCATCCAGGAAACGAGTGTCATACTCTTCTTCCTGTTCTGCCAGAAATGCAATTTCATCTTCATGGAAAGTCAGATTATTGATATAGTTAACGATCCGCTCCAGACCGGCAAAAACGGCATATCCATTGCCAAACGGAAGCTTGCGGAAATAGGCTTCAAATACTGCCTTTTTCGTATGAGTTCCGTTAATCCAGTGCGCATACATCATATTGATCTGATATTTATCCGTATGTAAAGCAAGTCCCAGCTGTTTCATCAGTTCATTCACCTCATTTTTGTTATACCTGCCCTATTGCCCGATATGTGAATACTTGCACATATTGGGCAATAATCGGCATGATTAACTTTTAACCACATTTGCTCCAAGCGTACCTTTAAAATGTCCAAGTGCCCATTCATGACCGGCTGCATTGAAGCTTGCTACTGCATCTTCATGCACAGTGATCTGAAAACCGCGGTTATAGGCATCCACGGCCGTATGCAGGACGCAAATATCCGTACAGACACCAATCAGATGCAATTCGGTAATCTTTCGCTGACGCAGCTGCATTTCCAGATCCGTCCCTGCAAAAGCACTGTACCGCGTTTTGTCCATCCAATAGATCTGCTGTTGATGCTGCTCATACACCTGCTTGAGGCGTCCGTACAGATCGCGTCCTGTTGTTCCCCGAATATTGTGCGGTGGAAACAGAGAAGATTCAGGATGGTATGAATCATTCTCGTCATGCAGATCTACTGCCATGACTACCCATTCGCCCTCCCTCACGAACTGTTCCGTCAGCTCTACGATCTTTGGCTCTATATCAATACCCGGCTGTCCTACAGGCAGCTTGCCATCCACAAAATCATTTGTGTAATCAATTACAATCAAGGCTTTCATCAGATAGGCCTCCTTTGGGATTCAACCGGCTCATATACAGCACGGTGAGTGATCAGGAATAAATGGACAAACGCGGCATCAGACCGGTGAACCGGTACAGCTGAGCCGGACGCTGGGAATACTGGTTGGAGCTGAGCGGATTTCCCTGCTCATCACGAACCTCTTCAATAATCCCCTTACGGCTTCGTGTCGAAGTAATCTTACGAATAAAGTTCGGTTCTTCAAAATCAGGCACGACTGCTTTGATTACCTGATACAATTCGCTCAGCGTAAATTCTGGTGGCAGAAACTTCTTGGCTATTACTGTACTAAGCATCTGCTCCTGAATCCGGTGATAGGCATCCTGGATAATATCGCGATGGTCAAAACCCAGTTCCAGCTGCTCTAATGCTTCTTCAATGGTAAACAATCCCACTTCTTCTGCATCATCGGCAGCCTGGCGTTTTTCTAGAATTTCTTCTTCTACTAATGCAAAAAAGGCATGAGAGATAATCCAGCCGCGTGGATCTCGTCCAGGCTTGCTATACACACCCAGATATTCCAGATGACGCGCATCTGCATCGACACCGGTCTCTTCCTTGAGTTCGCGCTGGGCGGTCTCAAACAAAGATTCGGTATCTCTTGAGAATCCGCCAGGCAATGCCCATTTTCCGGCAAATGGCCAGGAACGGCGGCGGATTAGCATGACCTTGAGTTCCCGCAGTGGAAGCGTCTTGGTAAATGTTTTCCGTTCTTTTTTAGTCAGTGTAAACATAACAATATCGGCAGGCGCTCCATCGGGCGTACGGTACTTTTTGACATCGTACATATGCTGCTTGCTGTTATCGGTCATTTTCATCACCACTGTTCATTTTATCTTTTTGATAATATCATTATGACTCATTGTGGAAAGCAGGTCAACGTTTATTTGCTGATCCATTTTACTTCTGACGAGTTGCAATAAAAGTAGCTGTAGAAATAGCACCAGTCAGGCCATTGCCATCCTTCACTTCAGCCTGCAGCGTAACTGTGCGTCCGGCATGGTGAATAACGCGAGCTTCAGCCAGCAGGTCACCTTCGGTCATGGCCTGTACAAAATGTGTATTCATATTGGTAGTTACACAAGGCTGTCCATCCTGCAGTGCCATCGACATCATTCCCATCGCCTGATCCATCATGGACATCAGCACACCACCATGAACAATATGCATATGGTTCAGGTGACGTGACGTTGCTGTCAGTCCTATCGTAATATGATCCAGTTCACTTTTGATCAATCGGCAGCCAAGCAGCCCCCAGTACATCTGTTCACTTGCTTTTAATACTTCATCCCACTGTGTCATCGGGCGTTCCTCCTGTTAGTTCCATAGTGATTTTATCAACGCCCCATTATTGAAGCTGATATAAATGGATTTCACTGCTACATAGCAGTCTTGGTACTTGTTTTACATAAAATAATATTCTACAAAAGTAGCCCCATCTGAATGAGATCCACATATCGATCGTCTACGAGTAATGCATTTTTTTGAATCCCTTCCATACGAAAACCAAGTGAGCGATATAGATGAATGCCACGCTCGTTGGCAGATTGTACGGTTAGTTCAATACGATGCAGCTCCCGATCCTGTGCCCATTGCAACATGGTCTGGAATAATCGTCTTCCAATTCCACGGTTGGCATATTCCTGTAGTACGCCTATTACAACGTAAGCGCTATGTCGATTGCGGGACACTTTGCCGCCCATCGCTTCCAGATAGCCAATAATCTGCCCATCCCGTTCTGCCAGAAAAATATTGGAATTAGCGCTTCGAAGAGCATAACGAATCATATCCCTCTGCTCTGCTTCATTCATCATTCGCTCGCCTGGTTCCAGCAGCATATAGGTAGTCTGTTGATCCAGCCGCTTCTTCATGCGCAGCAACGGACCAGCGTCGCGAATCTGGGCAATACGTATCGATACACTCGCATGAAAATGAGACATGACTACCGGTCTCCGCTGCTTCACAGCATCCGGCCACACACGCTCCATCATGATTCGATCACAGCTGCAGACCTTATTCCCCACATGCTGCTGATCCAATCCGGCAAAATAATCCTGTTCCACTGCCACCATCCGGAATCCATGTTCTTGATAAAAAGCCAGCATATCTACACAGGAACTGCGAATACCTGCTGTCACTTTGCCGGCGTCCGCAGCTCTCAGGGCATCCAGTACTTCTATCAGCAGCTGACCGCCGATTTCTTGATGTGAATACTCCGGAGAGACCGCCATGTTCACAATCTCCCACTCTTCTGTACTTCGCTGGAGGATACCGCATATACCTATTATCCGGTTCTCATACTCTGCCAGCCACCAACGGCAGTACTCGGCATACCGTTCTACAGATCCATAAGCCCGATTACCTATTAAAAGAAGAGGAAGCGGCAATGGCTCGTCCGCTTGCCTGAGACGAATGGATAAAGCACCGCTAGAATAATTGGAGGATTCCATAATCAGGTCACTTCTTTCTGTGTAATGGATATACCTTTTATCAATACAATGGCGCAAAATGTCTAGTAGGGCTGGTCTGAACGAATAAAAAAGACGCGGCATAAGCTCCGCGTCTCAGGTAGTGTATTAATCGCCGCATGACGAAGGAGGTGAATCTTTGCCGCTCTCGACATTGATTTTCTCGGATACCGTATCATAGATCGCGGAGACTACCATTTGCAGCAGATCGTTAATTTCCACCTGGCTTTCCTGAAAATCGGATACCAGTGGTATATCATCCATCTCCTGCTGCAGAGCAGTTATTTCCGCTTCGATCTTGGCAACCATCTTTTCGTTGCGGAGCGATTCAAAAGCTACAATCTCTTTTTGTTTCTTTTTGATCGTCTTGATCAGATTCTGCACCCGTTCATGGGACTGAATCATTTGTTCTGCTTTTCGAAAATGAACAACCTCTTCACTTCCGCCAATCAGATCTGACAATTCACGGGTTTTGGCGATAATATCTTCACGAATATAGAGCCCGGAGGTGTCCATACCCGGTATATTTGAGACCGCTGAATCCTGTTCATGATGATGTTCGTGTTCCATCGGTTCAAGTCTCCTTTCCTGCCTGTCGATCAGCCGATAGCTGCAGGCTCGGCGACTAGCTCGCCTTTAATATAAAACGATTTGGAATCGGTAATCTGTACATGCACAAATTCGCCAATCAGGTCCTCTGAACCTTCAAAGTGAACAAGCTTGTTCGTACGGGTACGTCCTGCCAGCACCTGATCGTTATTTTTGCTGGCACCCTCTACAAGCACTTCTACAACCTGACCGAGGAACTTTTCACTGCCGATACGGCTGTATTCCTTGATCGTGCTGTTGAGACGCTGCAGACGTTCCTTTTTCACTTCCATCGGTACATTGTCTTCCATTCCGGCCGCTGGTGTGCCTTCACGAGGAGAATAGATAAATGTATAGGCAGAATCAAAGCCTACTTCACGTACCAGAGACAGCGTTTCTTCAAACTGTTCATCGGTCTCTCCCGGGAATCCAACAATAATATCGGTTGTCAGCACCGCATTCGGAATAGAGTTATAGATTTTGTGTGCCAGCTCCAGATAACGCTCACGCGTATATTTGCGGCTCATTCGTTTGAGCACTTCCGTACTGCCTGATTGAACCGGCAGATGAATATGCTCTACCAGATTACCACCCTGAGCCAGCACTTCAATCAGACGATCATCAAAATCGCGCGGGTGTGACGTAGTGAATCTCACACGTGGAATGTCGATTTTGGAAATATCCTCCATTAGATCGCCAAACGTATAATTCATGCCTTCCAGATCTTTGCCATAGGCATTAACGTTCTGGCCAAGCAGTGTAATTTCCTTGAATCCCTGACGGGCCAGCTCGCGTACTTCCGCAATAACATCCTGCGGCAGACGGCTGCGCTCTTTACCCCGGGTATATGGAACAATACAGTACGTACAGAATTTGTCGCAGCCATACATAATATTTACCCAGCCGCGCATACCCTGACGTTTTTTCGGCAGATTCTCGACGATATCGCCCTCTTTGGACCATACTTCGACGACCATTTCTTTGCTAAACAGTGCGCCCTGGACCAGCTGCGGCAGACGATGAATATTATGGGTACCGAAGATCATATCAACAAAATTATGCTTTTGCATAATCCGGTTGACTACACCTTCTTCCTGCGCCATGCATCCGCATACCCCCAGCAGCAAGCCCGGACGCTCCAGCTTAAGGGTTTTGAGGTGACCCAGTTCGCCAAATACACGATCTTCCGCATTTTCGCGAATGGCACAGGTATTCAGCAGAATGATATCCGCTTCTTCACGACTCTCGGTCGCCTGATAGCCCATTTGTTCCAGCATACCTTTGATCGTCTCCGAATCATGCTCGTTCATCTGACAGCCAAATGTATAGACCAGATAGTGTTTGCCCAGACCAATTTGTCGAAGCTCCTCGGGAACTGCATTTTCATACATGACCTGAGTCTCCTGCTTGCCGCGCTTTTTCTCTTCGCGCTGATTGGGCTCGGAAATAATATGAATCTCGCGTCCGCGAATGCGGATTTTTTTGCCATGTTCATCTTCGGAGATGACTTTGGCATCCGAGAAGTCGAAATATTGGGAATAATCTTTTGTTTGCTTTGACATGCTATGCTGTCACTCCCCCACCATGAACATTTCCTGAGTGTACAGGCAGTATGCTAAATGAAATGTTATCGCTCATTTAACACAGCCTGACTAATATCAAGGATGTTAATCGATTGTTGCAGACATAAACAAAAAAGCACTAACTGTAATTATAGCATGACCGTATCATTATAAAAAGCAAGGAATCATCCGTATGACCGGAGCAAGTTGCCCGTCTATAATGAACCCGGGGGCAGCTTGGCAATGAATGTCCTCAGTAGATCTGGTTTCCTACTGCTATACGGATTTTCGGTGACTTATCAGGATCTATAGCAGTAAGTACCTTCAGCAGGTTTAACTCTGACATGGCAATACATCCTTCTGTCGGTTTGTCTGCTGCACGCCAGATATGCATGAAAATGGCACTACCTTTACCGGGTAGAGCCGGATCGGTATTATAGTTGATCACCATGGCATGTTTGTATAATGGATTATTCAATCGTTCAAAAGAAGACCAACGATCATCAGGATTCCCTTCATAAGCAACCCAGCTGTTATAATCTGGAGACTTCGATGCATCAACCCAGTAGTCATCTGCACCTGCTGTCCGGTAATCGGTCTTCAGCCCGTCAGGTGGTAGAGAGCTGCTGCCAAAAGCCGTACCGAGTGTATACGTACCAATAGGAGTTTTCCCATCGCCTTCTTTTGTTTTACCAAGCCCATTTTGACCCAATACGACCGGGATCGGTCCGATTTGATGATGCCAGCCATCGGTCTGCTTCTCATATAGATACAGTCTGCCTGCCGTAGAGCTTTGACGGCTTGCGGTGACGATAATCATCTGTTCGCTACGCAGCTGATCCAGCTTTTGAAATAATCGACTTTCATTTAGAGGGGCTGAGGCGTCTGCCTGCCCTTGAACCGGTATATAACTCATCAGAATGGATAGCAGCAAGGTAACTTTGATACGATAATTCATCTACCCAACCTCCTGACTCTTCTATATGGTGTAACGATAATGTATATGTATTATAACAGCCGTATTTGATTTCATCTTACAAAAAGCCGAGTTATATTACTAGTCTGGAAATAAATCAGCGATTTTTCTTCAGCTGATAGAATTCAGAACCAGCGCTTTGCTTTTCTAATCCAAATTGTAAAAAAAGCAGCAGTTCATAAATAAACTGTACCCTTTGTAAAGG